>JAEYZH010000178.1 GCA_023430685.1 Pseudomonadota bacterium
TCGATCTCGGCCGGCAACACCAGCGCGGGCGCCACGAGCGCGGCGGTCGAACGCGGCGGCGCCGCGTTCGCCGGTGGCGCGTCAGGCGCGCGCGGGCGCCACCACCCGGCAAGCGCGATCAGCAATGCGAGCACGATCAACGCGCCCGCGCCGGCCAGCGCGCGCGCACCCTTTCGTGGAGTTCCGGGTGCCTTCACCGCGCCGGGCAATACGGCCGGCGCGAGCCCGGTCGGCGCGTCGATGGCCGGCGCCGCGCGCGCAGGTTCGACCAGCGCGGCGTCGAACGCCGCGGATTCGACCGCTGCGGATTCGACCGGCGCGGATTCGACCGGGACGATCGCGCCGGTCCAGCGGTAGCCGAAACGCGGCACGGTGCGGATCAGGCGCTGCTCGCTGCCGGTATCGCCGAGGCTCCTGCGCAGCTTCACGATCGTGTGGCTCAGCAGCGCCTCGCTGACCTCGACGCGTCCCCAGACGGCCGCGATCAGTTCGTCGCGCCCGACCGCGCGGTCGCGGTGCTCGACGAGATAGGCAAGGCAGTCGAATGCACGCGCGGGCAGCGCCACGAGGTCGCCGCGCTCGTGCAGTTCTCGCGTGGCCGGGTTCAGAAGGAAGTCGTTGAATCGGTACATCGCCATCCGCATAGGGTAACGTGGGCGCGCCGCAGGCGCGTCGCGCCGTGCGTTTCGGGAGAGCCGATGGACGATCCGCTGCAGACCGCGTTCCTGTTCGACCTCGATGGCACCCTCGTCGACAGCGTCTACCAGCATGCACTCGCCTGGCACGAAGCGCTGTCCAGCGAAGGCATCGAACTGTCGATGTGGCGCATCCACCGGCGCATCGGCATGAGCGGCGGCCTGATGGCGAACATCCTGCTGCGCGAGAGCGGCGTCGAACTCGACGATGCGCGCGCGCAGCGCCTGCGCGTGCGGCATGCAGAGGCGTACCGCGCGCGCGCAGCGCAGATCCGCCCGCTGCCGGGTGCACGCGAACTGCTCGCGCAGCTCGACGCCGCCGGCTGCGCGTGGGCGATCGCGACGAGCGGGCGCATCGAAACCGCCGGACCCGTGCTCGAGAGGCTCGGCGTCGACGCCACGCGCGTTCCGATCATCACGCGTGACCAGGTCCGGCGCGCGAAACCCGACCCCGACCTGTTCGTGGCGGCTGCCAGTCGACTCGGCGTGCCGATCGCGCAGGCGACCGTGGTCGGCGACGCGGTCTGGGACATGCTCGCGGCGACGCGCGCGCGTGCGCTCGGCATCGGCCTGCTGTCGGGCGGCGCATCGGCCGGCGAACTCGCGCGCGCAGGGGCCTATCGCGTGTTCGAGGACCCGGCCGACCTGCTCGAGCATCTCGATGAGGTCGGCGGCCGCCGCTGAACCCGGGGCCCGCACCGGCCGGGCCTGCGACGGACTTGGCTAGGCGATGCGCCGCGACCTCGCTAGCATTCGCATCCTGAATCCGGAACGCGTCGAATGCCCCCTGCGATGACCGACCACGGCGCACCCGCGCTGCGCCTCGCCGATGCCACGCCGATCGCATCCGGCCAGGTCCGGCGCATCTTCGATCATCCGCTGGATTCGCGCCTGCTGATCAAGATCCTGCGCCGGGATGCGATCGAACGCCGCTGGAGCGGGCGCCTGCGCGCCTACAAGCGGCTCGCGCGCGCGCTGCATTACGGCGGCCACGTGCGCGAGCTCAAGGAGTACATCGCCGCCTGCGCGCGCCACCCGGACCGGATCGCGCCGATCGCCCGCACGATCGGTGTGGTCGAAACCGACCTCGGGCTCGGTCTCGTGGCCGAGAAGGTGGTCGGTCCGGACGCAACGCTCGCTCCGACGCTCGCAACGCGCTACGCATCCGAAGGCGGATTCAGCGACGTGCTCGAACGCGACCTCGAGGCGCTGCTCGAAGACCTGCTCGCGTGCAACGTCATCGTCGGCGACATGCACGCGTGGAACATCGTCTACGGCAGCGACTCGCGCGGCGGTCCGCGCTTCGTGCTGATCGACGGTTTCGGCGAGAAACTCGCGATCCCGCTGACCTCGATGAGCAGGCGCTTCAACGCGCACAACACGCGCAGGCTCTATCGCCGCATGCGCGCGCAGTTGCTGCAGCTGGTGCCGCTGGAACACCCGGCCGCCGGAGTGGAATCGACGCACGGCGGATGACGCCGGCACGCGCGGCCGCGCGTCGAATGCACGCTAGCCGTCATCACCGTCGCCGTCGTCCGGCGCATCCTCGTCGACCGGCAGCGGCGGCACGCAGCCCGGCACGCGCGCATCGGAGCGGAACATCCACCACTCGCGCCGGTTCGCGTTCGCGACGAAGGTCGCCCTCGACTTGTCCACGCAGTCACCCATCGCCTCGTCGAGGATGAACACCCAGCGCCCCGGCGCCTGGTCCTGCCACGCGACCGCATCGAGGTACTGCTGCGGCCATTTCTTGCGGAAGCCGAACTCGCGCACCGGTCCCTCGGCCATCAGCAGGTTCTGTTCCTTCCACGCGACCATGCCGAACTCGACGCCCGGCCCGGCGATCTCGCGCGCCTTGCGCATCGCGCCCACGGCGGAACTCGAATCGTTGAGCAGCGGGTAGGCCCAGAGGCTCCACAACAGCCACAATCCGGTGATCCCCGCGAGCAGCGCGTGCACGCCGCGACGCGGGCGGAACGCGAGCGCGGCGAGCACGAACGACAGGCCCATCGCGATGACCATGCCCCACACGAGGTGGTCCAGGCCGACGAGTTCGCGCCGGCGCAGGAAGTCCTCGGCCGCGCTCGAATGCCCGAGCAGCGCCCATGCGCCCGCGCCGAGGATCACGAGTCCGCCGACGAGCGCGAGCGCGAACGCGGTGATGCGCATCCAGCGCGTCGCGACGATGCGTTCGAGGAACGGCGCCATCGCGAGCGCGACCATCGGCGTCGCCGGCATCAGGTAGACGTCGCGCTTGCCGACCGGGATGCTGAAGAACACGATCACGAGCACCGCCCAGGCCAGCGGCAGCATCACGCGTGCCTCGCGCGCGCGCAGCGCCTGCCACCAGAGCGGAATCGCGCCGATGTAGGCCAGCGACATCGGGAACCAGTTGAACAGCAGGATCGGACCGTAATACCAGAACGGCTGCGGATGCGACCACGAGCCCGCGTAGCGACCCGCGGTCTGGCGGAAGAACAGGTCGTCGACATAGGCCGCGTACTCGGGCGAACCGCTCGCCTTCGCGACGAGCAGCACCGACAGGCCCCAGGCGAGGATCGGAACAAGGAACGCGAGCGGACCCGCGAGCCAGCGCAGCGTCGAACCGCTCGTGCGCGTGACACCGTCCCAGCCGCGCCAGCGCGCGTAGAGGTAAGGCACGACCATCAGCAGCGCGAGGATGCCCACGCCTTTCGTGATCACGCCGAGTCCGGCCGCGAAACAGCCGAGCCAGTACGCGCGCCAGTTCGGGCCTCGCAGGAAGTGCAGCAGCAGGCCCCAGTTCGCGAGCGTGATCCATCCCATGATCAACGGATCGATCTGCGCGCGCTTGACCTGGTAGACGAACTGGAACACGAACAGCAGCGCGATCGCCGCGTAGAGGCCCGCACGATGGTTCCAGAATCGCCGGCCGAGATCCCAGGTCAGCCCAAGCGTGAGCAGGCCCGCGAGCAGCGAAGGCAGCAGGAACGCGACGCGCCAGCTGCCGATGACCTGGTAGGCGAGGCCCTGCAGCCAGAACAGCATCGGCGGCTTGTCCGAATACAGCTCATGGCCGCGATGCGGGAACAGCCAGTCGCCCGACTCGACCATGTGCCGCGCGACGAGCACGAAGCGCGGTTCGTCCGATGGCCACGGATCGCGCAGGCCGATGCCCGCGCCGAGCAGCACCAGCGCGAACAGCATGAACCACAGGAACTCGCGCCGTTCGTGCGCGGCCATCGGCGGGGTCGAGGTCAGCATCCGGCATCCGGCTTGGGGCGAAGCGGGGAATTCTAGCAGCGGCGCCGCGCCCCCGAGTCCGGACCTGCCGGTGCAGTCCATGCGAACCCCGGCGCATTCGACGCGCGCAGGCGCAGGTCCGGTCCGCGCGGAACGCCGCTAGATCGCGTTGCGGCGTTCCGACGGGCATTCGATCGCAAGCCGGACCGACGCGATCGCAGCTAGGATACGCCGAGTTCCCGGCCGGGCACCCGCATGACCGAACGTCCCGATCCGCTCGCAGCGCAGGCACTCGAGGTCGCGCAGGCGCTGCCGGCCGAGTACTACCACGGAACCACCGCCATCGAGCGCGACCGGCGCGCGGTGTTCGCGCGCAGCTGGCAACTGGTCGCGCGCGATGCGCAACTCGAAAGCCCCGGCGACCATGCCGTCGCCGACATCGCCGGCGTCCCGCTGCTGCTCGTGCGCGGCGAAGATCGCGTGCTGCGAGCGCTCCACAACGTGTGCCGCCATCGCGCGGGACCGCTCGCGCTGTGCGACGGGCGCGCCGCGAAGCGCCTGCGCTGCAAATACCACGGCTGGACCTACGCGCTCGATGGCCGGCTCGCGAGCGCGCCCGAGATGCAGTCGGCCGAAGGCTTCGACGTCGCCGACGTGCGCCTGCCCGAGGCGACAATCGCGGCGTGGCGCGGGCTCGTGTTCGCCGCGGTAGGCCCGGTGCCGCCGCTCGCGGAAGTCTTCGAGGGCATCGACGAGCGCGCCGGCGCGCACGCGCTCGCGGGCTACCGATGGCACGGCCGCACGAGCTACGACATCGCCTGCGACTGGAAGGTCTATGTCGACAATTATCTCGAGGGCTACCACGTCCCGCACATCCATCCCGAACTCAACCGCATGCTCGACTACCGGAGCTACCGCACCGAATGCGCGCGGTGGCATTCATTGCAGTGGAGCCCGCTCGAAAGCGCCGGCGAACTCTACGGGGACGGCGAGGCGCTCTACTACTGGCTGTGGCCGAACACGATGCTGAACATCCTGCCCGGGCGAGTGCAGACCAATCGCGTGCTGCCGCTCGGGGACGGTCGCTGCCGCGTCGAGTTCGACTTCTGGTACGCGCCCGGCGTCGAACCCGCGCGCGCGGTGCGCGACCTCGAGTTCAGCGACCTCGTGCAGCGCGAGGACGTCGACATCTGCGAGCGCGTGCAGCGCGGGATCGCGTCCGGATCGTGGCGCAGCGGTCGCCTGAATCCGCTGCGCGAGAGCGGCGTGCATCATTTCCACGAGCTCCTGCGCGAGGCCTACCGCGAGGATCGCGGCGAGCCGCGCGGCGGACCTGCATGAACGCGCGCGCGGCTGCGGTCGCCCCGATCGGACTGGTCACCGCGATCGCGTTGGTGGTCGGCAACATGATCGGCTCCGGCTTGTTCCTGCTGCCCGCGTCGCTCGCCCCCTGGGGACCCGCGGCGCTGCTCGGATGGGGCATCAGCGCGATCGGTGCGCTCGCGCTCGCACTGGTATTCGCCCGTCTCGCGCGTGCCTGGCCGCGCAGCGGCGGACCGTACGCGTTCGCGCGTGCCGCGTTCGGCTATCGCATCGGCTTCGTCGTCGCATGGAGCTACTGGGTATCGATCTGGTGCGCGACCGCGGCGATCGCGATCGCGTTCGCGGGCTATCTCGGTTCACTCTGGCCTGCGGCGACTTCCACGCCGCTGCATTCGATGCTGACCGCGCTCGCGGCGCTGTGGACCTGCACGCTGACCAATGCGTTCGGCGTGCGCAGCGCGGGCGGGATGCAGGTGCTCACGACGCTGCTGAAGCTGCTGCCGCTGGCCGCACTCGTGGTGTTCGCCGCGCCGTCGGTCGAATCGTTCGCGTGGCGGCCATTCAACCCGAGCGGGTTCGACCTGTGGACCGTCGCGAGCACGACCGCAGCGCTGACGCTGTGGTCGTTCCTCGGCATCGAGAGCGCGACCAATCTCGCGCAGGACGTGCGGGATCCGACGCGCAACGTGCCGCGCGCGACGCTGGTCGGCACCATGCTCGCGATCGGCGTGACGATCGCGGCCTGCACCGTCGTCGCGGGCATCGTGCCGGGAACGCAGCTCGCCGCCTCCACCGCGCCATTCGCCGACGCGGCGATGCGGCTCTGGGGCGCGGGCTTCGGCCATGCCTTCGCCGCGACCGCGGTGGTCGCGTGCTTCGGCGCGCTCAACGGCTGGGTGCTCGTGCAGGGCCAGCTTCCGCTCGCCGCCGCGCGCGACCAGGTGTTCCCCGCCGCATTCGCCCGCACCGACGAACGCGGCACGCCGCAGTCCGGGCTCGTCATCGGCAGCGTGCTGGCGAGCCTGCTCGTGCTCGCCAACTACCGCAAGGACCTGGTCGGTTTGTTCACGTTCTCGATCCTGCTCTCGACCGCGGCAACCCTGCTGCCGTATGTCGTCTGCAGCGCGGCGGAACTTCGCCGGCTCACGCGCGCGGATGCCCGCGGAGGCATGCGCGATGCGCTCGGCGGCACGATCGCGGCGTTCGCGCTCGTGTTCAGCCTGTTCGCAATGGCGGGCACGGGCATCGAATCGCTGGCCTGGGGACTCGTGCTGGTCGGCGCGGGTCTGCCCGTGTACCTGTGGGCGCGCGCCCGGCGTTAACCGGCCTGCAACGAGCCATTAACCGCGTTCACACCGTCGCTGCGTAGGATGCGCGCACCAGTCGCCGGAGGCCAGCATGCGCGAACAACGTGTCATCGAGACGGACCTGCTCGGTTATCGCATCGAGCGCGTGCAATCCTTCGACGAGCGCGGCGGGCTCGAGATGCGGCGCTACGAGGTGATCGCTCCGGGTTCGCACGCGATACTCGGCAGCTATGCACACCGCGTGGAAGCCGAGCGCGCGGTGATCGCGCGCGAGCTCGCCGTGCCGCCGCGTTCCGAGGCGGCGTGATCCGCGCTGCAGCGAACGAATCAGGAGGTTGCCATGAACGACGTCGTGATCCTGCACAATCCGCGCTGCGCGAAATCACGCGAGACGCTCGCGCTGCTCGAGGCACGCGGCATCGCGCCGCGCGTGGTCGCCTACCTCGAGGCGCCACCGACGGTGGCCGAGCTCGACGCGATCGTGACCCGACTCGGGGTCGAACCGCGTGCGATCATGCGACGCGAGGAACCCGAGTATGCGGAACTGCGACTCGATGACCCCGCGCTCGGACGCGACGAACTGCTCGCGACGATGCGCGCGCATCCGAAGCTGATCCAGCGACCGATCGTGATCGCGAACGGCCGCGCCACGCTGGGCCGCCCGCCGGAAGCGGTGCTGACGATCCTCTGAAGAAGCCGCGTCGCCCACGAACGGACCCACGCAGGC
This sequence comes from Pseudomonadota bacterium, assembly GCA_023430685.1. Classification (GTDB taxonomy): domain Bacteria; phylum Pseudomonadota; class Gammaproteobacteria; order Xanthomonadales; family Rhodanobacteraceae; genus Dokdonella_A. The sequence goes on from JAEYZH010000178.1 coordinate 7,275, forward strand.
GCGCAGCTTGTGCGCGATCGCGACCATTCGATGTTCGCGCATGACCGTTTTCCTGCGCGGATCGCCCACAGGGTGGGCTCCTACGCGCGGGAATCGGATGTCACGTGATGGCGCAGGAGCGCACCCTGTGCGCGATCGCGGGAATCCGGGAACCCGCGCGCGAACGGTTTCCTGCGCGGATCGCCCACAGGGTGGGCTCCTGCACGCGGGAATCGGATGGCACCTGATGGCGCAGGAGCGCACCCTGTGCGCGATCGCGGGAATCCGGGAACCCGCGCGCGAACGGTTTCCTGCGCGGGTCGCCCACAGGGTGGGCTCCTACACACGCGTTCTGGATGCACCCCGGCGGCGCAGGCGCGCACCCTGCGCGCGATCGCGTCGACGATTCATGGCGCGAGGCTGAAGTCGTCCGCATCCATCCAGGCAGGAAAACGCTCGCGATGCGTCGCGAGCCGGCGCGCGTCGAGTGCGACGGTCACGACCTGTTCGTGCGCGCCGAGTTCGACCAGCGCCTCGCCCGTGAAATCCGCGACGACGCTGTCGCCCGCGTAGTGCAGCTCGTTGCCGTCGGTGCCGACGCGGTTGACGCCGGCGCAATAGCACCAGTTCTCGATCGCGCGCGCGCGCAGCAGCGTCCGCCACGGCGTGCGACGCGCGCTCGGCCAGTTCGCGACGTAGAGCAGCACGTCGTAGTCGAACGCCTGCGTCGCGCGGTCGTAGCGGTTGCGCGACCAGACCGGGAAGCGCAGGTCGTAGCAGACCAGCGGACAGATGCGCCAGCCTGCGAGTTCGACAATGAGCCTCGAGGTTCCACCCGCATAGCGCTCGTGTTCGCCGGCCATGCGGAACAGGTGCCGCTTGTCGTACTGCGCATGGCTGCCGTCGGGGCGCATCCAGACCAGGCGGTTCACGCAGCGCTCGCCTTCGCGCACGACGAGGCTGCCGGTCACGACCGCGTCGACGTCGGCCGCGAGTTCGCGCATCCAGCGCAGGCCTTCCCCGTCCATCGCCTCGGCATTGCCGAGCGTGTCGTTGGTGAAACCGGAAAGGAAGGTCTCGGGCAACACGACAAGGTCGGTCTGGCCGCGCAGAGGTTGCACGAGGCCGCCGTAGTAGGCGCGGTTGGCGGGCGCATCGTGCCAGCGCGTCGCGCCCTGGACGAGCGAGACGCGAAGATCGCGCGGCTCCATCTCAGAGCACCTTGAGGCGCGCAGCCGCGGCCTGCAGCGTCTCGTCGCCCTTGGCGAAGCAGAAACGCACGAGGCGCTGGCCGGCCGGCGGCGATTCGTAGAACGCCGAGAGCGGGATCGCCGCGACGCCGCCTTCGCGCGCGAGCCATTCGCAGAACGCGAGGTCGTCGGCCTCGCTCATCGCCGAGTAGTCGGCCACCTGGAAGTAGCCGCCGTCCACCGGCAACAACCGGAAACGCGAGCCTTCGAGCAGGTTGCGGAAATGGTCGCGCTTGGCCTGGTAGAACGCGGGCAGCCCGAGGTAGTGCTGCGGATCGGATTCGATCACTTCGGCCAGCGCCCATTGCGCGGGCGTGAACGTGCAGAACGTGAGGTACTGGTGCACCTTGCGGAACTCGGCCGACAGCGCGCGCGGCGCGATGCAGTAGCCGACCTTCCACCCGGTGCAGTGGTAGGTCTTGCCGAACGAGCTGACGACGAAGCTGCGCGCGGCCAGTTCCTCGTGCCTCAGCGCGCCCTGGTGGATCGCATCGTCGAACACGATGTGCTCGTAGACCTCGTCGGACAGCACCAGCAGGTCGTGCTCGCGCGCGAGCGCGGCGAGTTCGTCGAGGTCGGCCGCGTCGAACACCGAACCGCAGGGATTGTGCGGCGTGTTGACCATGATCATCCGCGTGCGCGGCGTGACCGCGGCGCGGATGCGCTGCCAGTCCGGCGAGAAATCGCGCGGATCGAGCGGCACGTGCACCGCGCGCCCGCCGTTCAGTTCGATCGCGGGATCGTAGCTGTCGTAGCACGGATCGAGCACGATCACTTCGTCGCCGGTACGCACCACGGCTGCGATCGCGGCGAACAGCGCCTCGGTCGCGCCGGAAGTCACGGTGACCTCGGTGTCCGCATTGACGCGCCGGCCGTACAGCCGCTCGGTCTTGCGCGCGATCGCCTCGCGCAGCGCCGGAACGCCGGTCATCGGCGCGTACTGGTTCCTGCCCTCGGCCATCGCGCGCGCCAGCGCGTCGCGCAGCGCGGGCGGACCGTCGAAATCGGGGAAACCCTGCCCGAGGTTGATGGCCTTGTGCTCCATCGCGAGCTGGCTCATCACCGTGAAGATCGTCGTGCCGACTTTCGGCAATTTGCTTTCGATCTGCATCGTGAGCGGTGCGTCTGGACGGCCAAATGGACCGGATCGGGCATCCTAGCATGCTGACGCGCGGGTCTTGTTTCCCTGTCCCGGCCGCGATGTCGGGACAGCGCGCGCGCATCGGGAGTCCCACCGTCGCCTCCCCGCGTGATCGGCCCTCATCCCTGCGGGAACGACAGCAGGGAGGCAGTTTCGGTCTTGCGGGAGGGGTTTCAGCGCCGAGGGACGCGCGAGAAGCTCGGGACTGAAGTCCCTCCCACAAGCGACGAGAGCGCGGCCCGGTGTCCTACCTCGCGAGCACGATGCGATTCACCCTCGCGATGAATCCCGCCGGGTCCTCGAGCTGGTCGCCCGCCGCCAGCCGCGCTTCCTCGAGCAGCAGCAGCGCGAGGTCTTCCGCGCGCGCGGCGTCGGTTTCCGCGGCGAATGCCTGCACCAGCGCATGGGCGGGATTCACCTCGAGTGTCGGCGCGCTCGCAGGCACCTCGTGGCCGGCTTCGCGCAGCAGGCGTTGCATGTGCAACGCCATGTCGTATTCGCCGAGCACGACGCACGATGGTGATTCGGTGAGCCGGTGGCTCGCCTTGACCGCTGCGACGCGCGAACCGAGCACGTCGCCGAGTCGCGCGAGGATCGGGCCGGCGGCTTCCTCCGTCTGCTTCCTGCGCTCGGCCTCGTCGCCGTCGACGGGCTCGAGCTCGCCCTTGGCCGCGTTGCGCAGCTTCTTGCCGCCGTACTCGCCGAGGTAGCCCACCATCCATTCGTCGATGCGGTCGCTGAGCAGCAGCACCTCGATGCCCTTGGCGCGCAGCGCCTCGATCTGCGGACTGCCCTTCGCGGCCGCATGCGAATCTGCGGTCACGTACCAGACAAGCTCCTGCCCGGCCTGCATGCGGCCGATGTAGTCGTCGAGCGAAACGTTCTTGCGCTCGTCGCCCGCGTGCGTCGATGCGAAGCGCAGCAGCTTCGCGATGCGCTCGCGATTGGCCGCATCCTCGGCCACGCCTTCCTTGAGCACGTTGCCGAAGGCAGCCGTGAACTGCAGGTACTTTTCCGGCTCGTCGCGAGCGACCTTCTCGAGCAGGTCGAGCGTGCGCTTGACGCAGGCGCTGCGGATCTGCGCGACGAGGCGGTTCTCCTGCAGGATCTCGCGGCTGACGTTGAGAGGGAGGTCGTCGGAGTCGACGACTCCGCGCACGAAACGCAGGTACGACGGCAGCAACTGCTCGCTCGCATCCATGATGAAGACGCGGCGGATGTAGAGCTTGAGCCCCTGGCGCTCGTCGCGGCCGCTGAACACCGCATCGAACGGCGGCTTCTGCGGCACGTACAGCAGCGAGGTGTAGCTCTGCGAACCCTCGACGCGGTTGTGCGACCACGCGAGTGCATCATTAAAATCGTGGCTGATCGACTTGTAGAACGCCTGGTACTCGGCATCCTCGATCTCGGCCTTCGGGCGCGTCCACAGCGCGGCCGCGTGGTTGACCGTTTCCCACTCGTCCGTCGGCTTGCCGTCCTTCTGCAGCGGCATGCGGATCGGGAATGCGACGTGGTCGGAATAGCGCTTGACGAGGTCGCGCAGCTTCCACGCATCGAGGAACTCGTCCTCGCCGTCCTTGAGGTGCAGCGTCACGGTGGTGCCGCGACGCGGCAGCTCGATGGCCTGCAGGCTGTACTCGCCGCTGCCGCTCGATTCCCAGCGCACGCCTTCGCCCGCGCTCGCGCCGGCCCTGCGCGTTTCGAGCACGACCCTGTCGGCGACGATGAACGCGGAGTAGAAGCCGACGCCGAACTGTCCGATCAGCTGCGTGTCCCTGCGCGCATCGCCCGACAGCGATTCGAGGAAGCGGCGCGTGCCCGAACGCGCGATCGTGCCGACGTTCTCGATCACCTCCTCGCGCGACATGCCGATGCCGTTGTCGCGGATCGTCAGCGTGCGCGCTTCGCGGTCGAACGCGATCTCGATGCGCAACTCGGCATCGTCGGCGACCAGCAACGCATCGGACAGCGACGCGAAGCGCAGTTTGTCGCAGGCATCGGACGCGTTCGACACGAGTTCGCGCAGGAAGATCTCCTTGTGCGAATAGAGCGAATGCGTGACGAGGTGCAGTACCTGGGCGACCTCGGCTTCGAAGGCGCGGGTCTCGGTGGCAGCGGTCATGGATATCCCTCCGGAAGCGATGCATCGCATCTGGTGGCGAGCTCACGGTGCTTCAAGATGGAGGCGACCGGTTCGGTCCGGCGCTGGCACGCGGCCCCTGCGCGGCGGCGGAAACGCGGCGCACAAAAAAAAAGAACGGCCGTCGTTTCCGACGGCCGTCCTGACGAGGAGCACAGACGCGACTCGATGCTCCAAGGCGAATGACTGGGAAGTCAGCTCTTCCTGGCGCTGGCGCCGAGGTCTTCCTTGATGCGGGCAGCCTTGCCTTCGAGGCCGCGCAGGTAATAGAGCTTGGCGCCACGCACCTTGCCGCGGCGCTTGAGCACCACCGACTCGATCGACGGGCTGTGCGACTGGAACACGCGCTCGACGCCGGTGCCATGCGAGATCTTGCGCACGGTGAACGCCGAGTTGAGGCCCGCGTTCTTGCGCGCGATGACCACGCCTTCGTAGGCCTGCACGCGCTCGCGGTTGCCTTCCTTGACCTTCACGTTGACGATCACGGTGTCGCCCGGGCTGAACTCGGGCAGCGTACGCGTCATCTGCTCGGCTTCGAATTGCTGGATCAGGTTCATCGCATTCACCAAATAAGTCTGATTCGTTCAGGCGCCGGACTCGTGGTCCGGCATCGTTGCTTGCGCATGCTCGCGCTGGAATTCGTCCAGCAACGCGCGGGTCTTCTTGTCCAGCCCGGCCTGCTCGAGCAGGTCGGGGCGTCGCAACCAGGTCCGCCCCAGCGACTGCTTCAGGCGCCAGCGCGCGATCGCAGCATGGTCACCCGACACCAGTACCGCCGGCACGTCGCCCCACTCGTGATGCTCGGGACGCGTGTAGTGCGGACAGTCGAGCAGGCCGTTCGAGAACGAATCCTGTTCGGCCGATGCCGCGTCGTTCAATACGCCTTCCTGCAACCTGCCGACCGCGTCGATCAGGATCGCCGCCGCCAGTTCGCCGCCGGAGAGCACGTAGTCGCCGACGGAAATCTCCTCGTCGACCGCGTGCTCCAGGAACCGTTCGTCCACGCCCTCGTAGCGACCGCTCAGCAGGATCAATCGATCGCGCCGCGCGAGTTCCACCACCCTGGCCTGGTCGAGCCGCGCTCCCTGCGGGCTCAGGTAGATCACTTTCGCCTGCGTGCCGCCCTCGGCCGCTGCTCGCGCGCTGTCGAGCGCGCGGCGCAGCGGGTCGATCATCATCACCATGCCGGGACCGCCGCCGTAGCAACGGTCGTCGGCCGAACGGTAGTTGTCGGTCGCGAAATCGCGCGGATTCCAGGTTGCGACCTGCAGCAACCCGCGTTCGCGCGCGCGCCCGACTACACCGATCCGCGCGCACGATTCGATGAAATCCGGAAACAGCGTGATGACGTCCAACCGCATCGCGCTAGAACTCCGGATCCCAGTCGACCGTGACGCGGCCTGCTTCCAGATCCACTTCCGTCACGAACTGCCCGACCAGGAACGGGATCAGGCGTTCGCGGTCCGCATTCCTGACCACCAGCACGTCGTTCGCGCCGGTCGCCAGCAGGTGCGACACGGTTCCGAGCGATACGCCCTCGACCGTGATGACCTCGAGTCCTTCGAGATCGGACCAGTAGTACTCGCCGGGCGCGGGCATCGGCAACGCCGAGCGGGCGACCCAGATTTCGCTGCCGACCAGCGCGGCGGCCGCATCGCGGTCCGTCACGCCGGGCAGTTCCGCGACGATGCCCTTGCCCTGGGCCCGTCCGCGACATCCTTCGAGCGTCGACTCACCGGAGGTGGAGCGCATCCGCCACGGCTGGTAGCGGAAGATCTGCATCCTCGGCTCGGTGTACGACTCGAGCTTCAGCTCGCCACGTACGCCGTGCAGGCCGACGATCTTGCCGAGCAGGACGAATTTCTCCGGCCCGCCCACGCGATCACGCTGCCTGCTTGCTCGCTTCCTTGAACAGCGAACGCACCTTCTCGGTCATCTGCGCGCCCTTCTCGACCCAGGCCTTCACCTTGGCGGTGTCGAGCTGGAGGCGCACGTCCTTGCCGGCCGCGATCGGATTGAAATAGCCGAGGCGCTCGATGCTGCGGCCGTCGCGCGCATTGCGCACGTCGGTCACGATGATGTGGTAGAACGGCCGCTTCTTGGCACCGCCACGCGAAAGGCGAATCTTGACCATTGCAAGTCTCTGAAATATCAGGAAGTTCTACGGCGGGCGTGCCGGAAGCACCGGCCTTCCCCGAGGGAGCCGCGCATTCTAGCGGAACTGCAGGAAAAATAAACCCCTGCGAGGGCTTAGGCGGTCGCGCCGGGCTCAGCGCGGCGGCATGAAGCCGCCGCCACCCATGCCCTTCATCGCACCCGACATCTGGCGCATCAGGCCCTTGAGGCCGCCGCTGCCGAGCTTGGACATCATCTTTTCCATCTGCTGGTACTGCTTGAGCAGGCGGTTCACGTCGGCCGGCTGGGTGCCCGATCCGCGTGCGATGCGCGCGCGACGCGAGCCGTTGAGCAGGTCTGGGTGGCGCCGTTCCTTCTTGGTCATCGAGCCGATGATCGCGATCATGCGGTGGACCTCGCGATCGTTGACCTTGGACTTGACCTGGTCCGGCAGGTTCGAAACGCCGGGCAGCTTGTCGATCAGGGACGCCATGCCGCCCATGTTGACCATCTGCTCGAGCTGGTCCTTCATGTCGTTGAGGTCGAAGCGCTTGCCCTTGATGACCTTTTCGGCGAGCTTGCGCTGCTTCTCCTGGTCGACGCCCTGCTCGACCTGCTCGACCAGCGACAGCACGTCGCCCATGCCGAGGATGCGCTGCGCGAGGCGGTCGGGATGGAACGGCTCGAGCCCGTCGGGCTTCTCGCTGACGCCGATGAACTTGATCGGGCGGCCGGTCACGTAGCGCACCGACAGCGCAGCGCCGCCACGCGCGTCGCCGTCGGTCTTGGTCAGCACGACGCCGGTCAGTGGCAGCGCTTCGGAAAACGCCTTGGCGGTGTTCGCCGCGTCCTGCCCCGTCATGGAGTCGACGACGAACAGCGTCTCGACCGGATCGAGCGCCGCGTGCAGCGCCTTGATCTCGGCCATCATTTCCTGGTCGACGTGCAGGCGACCCGCGGTATCGACGATCAGCACGTCGGCGAAGTTCTTCCTCGCCGCGTCCAGCGCGGACTTCGCGATCGCGACCGGATCCTGCCCGCCCTCCGACGGATGGAACAGCACGTCGACCTGCGCCGCGAGCGTGCGCAGCTGTTCGATCGCGGCGGGACGGTAGACGTCGCAACTCACCACCATCACCTTCTTCTTGCGACGATCCTTGAGGTGGCGCGCGAGCTTGGCGACCGTGGTGGTCTTGCCGGCGCCCTGCAGGCCGGCCATCAGCACGACCGCGGGCGGCGCGGCCGCGAGGTTGAGGTCGGTATTCGCGGTACCCATCAACGTGGTCAACTCGTCGCGCACGACCTTCACGAGCGTCTGGCCCGGCGTCAGGCTGCGCAGGACCTCCTGCCCGAGCGCCTTCACCTGCACGCGCTGCACGAGCGCCTGCACGACCGGCAGCGCGACATCGGCCTCGAGCAGCGCGATGCGCACCTCGCGCAGCGCTTCGCGGATGTTCGCCTCCGTCAACCGACCCTTGCCGCGCAGGCGTTGGACCGTGGTGGAAAGACGTTGGCTCAGGGATTCGAACATGGGGGCGTCGGGGTGCGGGGAAGCGCACGATTATAGCGGGGTGAATGCAGAACGAGGTCGTGGACGGTCCCCGGCAACGACGGTCCCGTAGGGGAGCCCACCCTGTGGGCGATCGCGCAGGAAAGCGGTTGCTCGCGCGGTTCGCACTCCCGCGATCGCGCACAGGGTGCGCTCCTACCGCCATGCCGCGCTCGCGACGCCAAACCACCCACACGTACCGTACGCCGGATGCGTGCCCCCTGCCCGCGCGCCTGCCGCGCATGCGACACTTCGCGGATGCTTTCACTCATCGCCCTGCTCGCGATCGTGTGTTACCTCGCGGCGTTCGCCGTGCAGGCGCGGCCGCTCGTCGGCGGACGCGATAACCGTGGTGGCCTCGCGTTGGCCATCGCCGCGGCCGGCGTGCTCGCGCACGCGGGCGTGCTGCTCGGCATGCACCGCGGCGCGCTGGACCTGCACTTCTTCGCGGCGCTTTCGCTGGTCGCCTGCGTCGTCTCGGCGCTCACGCTGCTGGTGAACCTCTCGCGCCCGGTCGCCGCACTCGGCGTGATCGTCTTCCCGCTGTCCGCGCTGCTGCTCGGCATCGACGTGTTCCTGGCGGCCCCTACCACGCCGCAGCCGCTCGGATGGCAGATCAAGCTGCACGTGAGCGTGGCCCTGCTCGCGTTCGGCGTGCTGTCGATCGCAGCCGCGCTCGCGATCCTGCTCGCATTCCAGGAACGCGCCCTGCGCCATCGACAGTTCGGCGCGCTGCTGCGTGCGTTGCCACCGCTGACGCTGACCGAGACCCTGTTGTTCCGCCTGATCGGCGCGGGCTTCGCGCTGCTGACGCTGACCCTGCTGACCGGCATCCTGTTCGTCGACGACCTGTTCGGCCAGCACCTGATCCACAAGACGGTGCTCTCGATCGTCGCGTGGATCGTGTTCGGCGTGCTGCTCGCGGGCCGCTGGCGCTACGGCTGGCGCGGGCGCCGCGCGGTGAACATGACGCTCGCGGGCATGACGATCCTGCTGCTCGCATTCTTCGGAACCAAGTTCGTGCTCGAAGTGGTGCTGGGACGTACCGCGTGATTCTTGCGCGCCGGGGTGCCTTCGAGCGACCCTTCGACTCCGGGCTGCGCCCTGCGCTCAGGGCGAACGGATTGAGGTCTGGCCCGTCCTGTCGACCGTTCGCGCTGAGCGCAGCAGCCGAAGGCTGCGAAGTCGAAGCGCCGCGCCGCGCAAGCGCGAAACGCATGCCCCCGCGTCACTGCGCAGCCGCGATCGCCTCGGCAAGACGCTCGACCGCGATGATCTCCATCTCGCCGATGCGCGCCTTCTTCGGCGCATTTGCCTTCGGCACGATCGCGCGCAGGAAGCCGTGGGTGGCCGCTTCCTTGAGGCGCTCCTCTCCGTTCGGCACCGGGCGGATTTCACCCGACAGTCCCACCTCGCCGAACGCGACGGTCTTGTCCGGCAGCGGGCGGTCGCGGAAGCTCGACAGCACCGCGAGCAGCACGGGCAGGTCGGCCGCGGTCTCCTGCACGCGGATGCCGCCGACGACGTTGACGAACACGTCCTGGTCGTAGACCGCGGCGCCGCCGTGGCGATGCAGCACCGCGAGCAGCATCGCGAGCCGGTTCTGCTCGAGACCCAGCGCGACGCGGCGCGGATTGCCGAGCGAACTCTGGTCGACCAGCGCCTGCACCTCGACCAGCAGCGGTCGCGTGCCCTCGCGCGTGACCATCACTGCGCTGCCGGCGGTCGGCTGCGCGTGCGCGGAGAGGAAGATCGCGGAAGGGTTCGGCACCTCGCGCAGGCCCTTGTCGCCCATCGCGAACACGCCGAGTTCATTGACCGCGCCGAAGCGGTTCTTGAACGCGCGCAGGATGCGGAAGCGCGAACCCGACTCGCCCTCGAAGTAGAGCACCGCATCGACCATGTGCTCGAGCACGCGGGGTCCCGCGATGCCGCCTTCCTTGGTCACGTGCCCGACGAGGAACACCGACGTGCCGGTTTCCTTCGCGTAACGCACGAGCCGCGCAGCCGCCTCGCGCACCTGCGACACCGAACCCGGCGCCGCGGTCAGCGTCTCGGTCCAGATGGTCTGGATGGAATCGATGATCAGCACGTCGGGCCGACCGCTGGCGGCTTCCGCGAGGATGCGCTCGATCGAGGTTTCCGCGAGCGCCTCGAGTCCTTCCAGCGGGATGCCGAGCCGCTGCCCGCGCGACGCGACCTGCGCGAGTGATTCCTCGCCAGTCACGTACAAGCCGCGCACGCGCTGCCCGATCGCACCGAGCATCTGCAGGAGCAGCGTCGACTTGCCGATGCCCGGATCGCCGCCGATCAGCACGACCGAACCCGCGACGAGTCCGCCGCCGAGCACGCGGTCGAGCTCGGCGATGCCGGTCGCGCTGCGCTGCTCGGCCTCGGCCGCGACGGTCGCGAGCTTCGTCACCTTCGGCGCGTCGACCGCACCCGCATAGCCGCTGCGCGGATTCAGCGCGGCGGACTTCGTCGCCGGCTGCACCACGAATTCCGTCAGCGTGTTCCACACGCCGCACTCGGCGCACTGGCCCTGCCACTTGTTGTGCTCGGCGCCGCATTCGCCGCAGACGTATGCGGTCTTGGCCTTGGCCATCAGCTGTCGTCCTTATCCCGCCGGAACTCATACGCGCCTACGTAGCTGATCGTCACGATGCCATTCTTCCGCGCTTCCATCACATTCTTGCTCTCGGCCCCCGTTGCGGCCGGCCAAATAAGAACGCAGACGGGCTCATCGCACATCGACGTCACCGGGACTCCCGACGCTGCCCCTAGATAGGCGTTGAAACACTGTTGCAAGGGCCCAGCGACGAGTCGGCGAATGTCGCCCAATTGACCAACCAGCTCCTTAAGGGCACGCCTTACCTTTAGCTCGATGAACACTGGATACCAGACTTCATCCTTGCGCCCAAGCGCGATGACGTCTGCACGAACTCCGACTAGATTGAATTCGTCCGCAACGAATCGAAGTTCATTGAACCTATCGTCAAGGCGTAGCAGAGATGCAAAGGCATCTGGCATCACCAATGCCGTCTTGATCAGCCACCCTTGCAAGCTGAGCTCGCGCTTTCTGCTTTGGGGCTTGTCGCTCTTCGGCTCGCCAGCAGAACAGTAATGCTGAGCTTTTGCGAAGTCCTTCGTGGTACCCAGTAGCTTGTCCTTGACGTACAAACTCCCACAGTCATTGAGGGAAATGGCCCTGAATCCAGAGCCGTTGACGCGAATGAATTTCCCTTTGATTGCTCTTGCTCGATCTCCTTCCTCATCTACAGCCTTCTTTTCCTCGAAGAACTGCGTTCTGGCTCTGATGTATCCAGACGCTTTCTCCACATCGATCTCTCTGTCTTTCTTCATCAGCGCCCTCGCTACTCCGCTCGTGATCAAGCTTCCCACCACTCCCCGTCTCGTCGGCGTTCGACATACGCGAAGAACTCGTCGAAGCGGTCGGTGTGGAATGAGTGTATAGGCACGAGCTTGCGCGGTGCGAGCGCCGCCGCGAATCGCCTGAGGTCAGGAAGGGAAGCGTGTCCCGACGTATGCACGTGGTGCATCGGTATCGCACGTTCGGCAATCCAGTCGCGCACGCCTTGCGTCGACGGGTCACGCAGGTAGCCGCTCCAGTTCGAGTACAGCAATTGCGCGCCTTCGAGGGGCGCTTGCGCATCCACTTCCTTGAGCAGTCCTGGACGAAACATCATCACGAAGCGTGACGGGTCGGTCAGGCGATCAAGAAAGACGCGATTGCGCCTGAACGCGTCCAGCTTCGTGAAATCGCCCTTGCGACGGATCCTGCGCCGCATCCAGTCCGGCACATACACCGCGATGTTCTGCGGCCACGATGCCTGTGGCAGGTTCGGGTTCTCGGTCGCGGCGAGGATCTCCGCAGTGAATGCGTCGAGGATCAGCGTCTTGCCAGTCCGCTTTGCCGCCCGGTACAGCGTGACGATGCGATCGATGTTCTGTGCCGACGTCCAGACCAGGGACAGGCCGCGCACATCGCGGAGGCGCTCGAGGAACTCGGCCTCGAGTTCCTGCTCGCTCAGGAATGTCTCGCCCTCGCCATCACGACCGATGACTGTACCCTCCATCAGCAGCACGTCGATGTCCGCAGGCGGGTTTCGCAGCACCGCTTCGAACAGGCTCTGCTTGCGTCCATGCCCGCGGAAGTCGCCGCTGTAGAAAAGGCGTTTGCCGCCCGCTTCTATCAGCAGCGCATAGGCGTCGTAGGCCGAATGGTCCACGAGGTGTGGCGTGACGCGGAACGGCCCGAGCTCGAGCGGGATCCCGCTCCGCCAATGCATGATCGGCCGACCCTCCAGCTTCGGCTGGTCGAGCCAACTCGATGCGCGGTCGAGCAATCGCTGCGCGGCGGCACCGATGGCGACAGGAAGGTCGGCGCGCAGATGCCGAACCAGGCCGACATGGTCCTGATGGAGATGCGAAATCAAGGCCGCCAGCAGATCGTCGGCCGGCTCGCGGAATCCGTGCACGGCCGGCAAGGCCGCCTCGGCATTCTCCGGTTCGACATCCAGCGGCATGCCGACGTCCAGCACGACCCGCTTCCCGCCGGATTCAATCTCGATGCAGGTACCCCCGACCTGCTCGGTACCACGATGAATACAGACGCGCATAGGCTCCTTCGTCGTTGGAGAGGGCGCACCGTGGAGTGTCACCGTCTCAGTACCCGAGACAGCGAAGCAAATCAGTTGTCGAAGGTTGCGACGACGTGGGCCGTTGATCGTTCTACGGAGGCGCCGTCAGACGCCCGTTGATCGCACACGACCAAGGGCAAGAGACGCAAGCCCGAAGCCGAGGAGGAGCCAGG
>JAEYZH010000005.1 GCA_023430685.1 Pseudomonadota bacterium
CCCGACCAGCGCCGTCCCGAGCGCGACGAGCGCCACGGGCACGGCCGCCGCGAGCGCGGCCACGAGCCGGCTGACCAGCACGCGCCCGCGGCGCGGCGCGAACGTCAGCCAGGTCCCCATCGCACCCGAGCCGAAGTCCGCGGTCACCAGCGTCACCCCCATCACCAGGAGGCCGACGAGCACCACGACCGCCATCGGCGGGTACCGGTGCTCGAGGGTCTCCACCAGCGCGGGGCGGTACGGCAGCACCTGCTCGAGGGTCGGCGGGGTGCGCAGCGGGTCGCACAGCACGTGCGGGTCCTCGCCGGCACGCTCGGCGTTCTCCTCGCACACCTCGACCCACCCTGCGTGGTCCGACTCCCACCGGGCGGTCGCGGTGGCCAGCTCCTCCTGCGCCTGGGCGAGCGCGCCGGCCGACGGCGGGCGCGTGTCGTCCCACGCCGCGACGACGAAGCCGAGCGCGGCGACCACGAGCACCACCGCGGTCCCCCACACGACCGCGCGCGAACGCACGCGCAGGAGCTCGGCGCGCAGCAGCGGGCTCACGGGCGCACCTGCGCGACCCCGGGCACCCGGTCCGTCCCGCCCGTGCCCACGTGCGCGGTGAGCTCGAGGAAGACCGACTCGAGGTCGTCGCGCACGGTCCCGACCTCGGACGCGAACAGCCCCTCGCGTGCGAGCGTCTCGTTGACGAGCGCCGGGTCCGGGACGCCCGCGACGAGCAGCGCCCCGCCCTCGCGCGTCACGCGCCACCCGCGTGCGGTGAGCAGCGCGTGGGCCGCCGGGACGTCGTGCACGACGACGCGCACCTGGCCGCGGCCCCGGACCAGCTCGGCGACGGACCCGCTCGCCACCGACCGACCGCGCGCCACGATCGACACCGTGTCCGCCACCTGCTGCACCTCCGCGAGGATGTGGCTGGACACGAGCACGGTCCGGCCCTCGTCGCCGAGGCGCCGCATGGTGGCGCGGACGTCGCGGATGCCCGCGGGGTCGAGGCCGTTGGTCGGCTCGTCGAAGATCAGCAGGTCCGGGTCCTTGAGTAGCGTCGCCGCGATCGCGAGGCGCTGCTTCATGCCGAGCGAGAACCGCCGGAACGGGTCGCGGGCGCGCTCGCGCAGGTCGACCTGGTCGAGGACCTCGTCGATGCGCGTGCGCGGCACGTCGATCGCGGCCGCGCGCACCTCGAGGTTGCGACGCCCCGAGAAGCTCGGCACGAACTTCGGCTGCTCGACGATCGCGCCGACGCGTGCCACCACGGCCGGCAGCCGCTGCGGCACCGGCTCGCCGAACAGCCGGATCTCGCCCGAGTCCGGACGCGCGAGACCGAGCAGCATGCGGATCGTCGTCGTCTTGCCCGAGCCGTTCGGGCCCAGGAACCCGTGCACGCCGCCCGCGGGCACCTCGAGGTCGAGACCCTCGACCGCCACGACCTGCGAGAGGTCGAACCTCCGGAACGTCTTGCGCAGCGCACGCGTCGAGATCGCGGGGCCGTCCCCGTGCGTGCCGATGATCGGGCCTCCTGCGCTCGTCGTCCCCTCCTGCAACGACACGACGGCACGCGGTCCCGAGGGCACGCCGCCACGTTCGCCCGTCCGGAGCAGCCCGCCCGGAGCAGCCCGGGGCGTCAGGACACGTCGCGCCGGCGGAACACGACCGCCGCGAGCACCACGACGACGAGCACGAGACCGCCGAGCACGGCCGCGCCGTGCCCCGCCGACACCGTGTGCGTGATCGACGTGCAGGACTGGCCGCCGGTCTCGGCGTCGAACCCGCACACGTCCTCGTACCACTGCGTGCCGTCGCGGACCCAGGCGTCGATGTTGGTCTGCAGCAGCCAGGGCCGCGCGCGCGGCGCGAGACCCGCACCGATCCCCTCGACGACGACGCCCCACGCGAGCACCGCACCGAGCACCGCCGCGGTATGCCGCAGGAGGAACCCGAGCGCGGCGCCGAGCACCGCGAACGCGACCCCGAGCACCGCGATCCTGCCGCCCGCCGCGGCGGCGTCCGCGAGCGTGAACCCGCTGCCCCCCGACCCCTGCGCAGCGTTCGGGTTGCGCAGCGCGTCGTGCGCCGCGAACGCGCCCCACGTGCCGCCGACGAGCAGGGTCACGGCCAGCACGGCGGTGGGGGCGAAGCCCACGACGGTCGCGACGAGCTTGCTCGCCAGCACGCGGCCGCGGCGCGGGGCGAACGTGAGCCAGTTCCCGATCGCGCCCGTGCTGAACTCCGCCGCGACGAACGAGGCGCCGGCGAGCAGGGCCGCGAGCGCCAGGAACGACGCGACGCCCCACACGATCGACGCGCCCTCGGTGTCCCAGTACTGCCGCCACGGCAGGAAGTCCTCGACCGTGGGCGTCCACTCGCACTGGAACTCGATCGTCGGGTCGCCCTGCGCCTCGCGCTCGCGCGCCTCGTCCGCGAGGCACGCGTCGACGTCCTCCTGGGCCGGCGGCTCGTACGCGTCGACCTGCTGCTGCGCGAGCGCACGGTCGGCCGCGCTCGCCTCGCGTGAGCCGTTGTACGCGCCGAGCGGCCCGAGCACCATGAGCGCGACGGTCGCGGCGCTCACCAGCCACAGCATGGTCCGCGCGAACCACCGCGCGACCTCGGTCGTCACCAGCCGGCTCATGCCGCACCCCCCGCCGCGCGACGACCCGTCGGTGCCGCGTCCCGCCCGTCGTCCGGCGGGTGCGTCCCCGGTCCCTGCCCGGCCGTGAGGTCGAGGAACACCGACTCGAGGTCGGCACGCACCGGGACGAGCTCGTCGACGAACAGCCCCTCGCGCGCCAGCACCTCGGTGATGCGCGCGGCGCCGGGCGCGCCGTCGACGAGCAGGTGCCGCCCGTCGCGGCGCACGGTCCAGCCCTGCGCCTCGAGCACGGCGCCCGCGGTGCCGGGCACCTCGATGCCGACGCGCACGCCGCCCTGCGACCGTGAACCGATGAGCTCGGCGACGCGCCCCTGCGCGACCAGCCGGCCGCGCGCGACGATCGACACGGTGTCCGCGACCTGCTCGACCTCCGCGAGGATGTGGCTCGAGACGAGCACGGTCGTGCCGCGGGCGGCGAGCGTGCGCATGGTCTGACGGATCTCCCGGATCCCCGCGGGGTCGAGCCCGTTGGTCGGCTCGTCG
This sequence comes from Pseudomonadota bacterium, assembly GCA_023430685.1. GTDB lineage: Bacteria > Pseudomonadota > Gammaproteobacteria > Xanthomonadales > Rhodanobacteraceae > Dokdonella_A. The sequence goes on from JAEYZH010000005.1 coordinate 3,140, forward strand.
AAGATCAGCAGGTCCGGGTCCTTGAGCA
>JAEYZH010000012.1 GCA_023430685.1 Pseudomonadota bacterium
GGGCGCCAGCTTGCGGCCGAGATCGATCAGGTACTGGTAGCGCTCGGTCCAGTCGCCGAAGAACGCGAACTCGGACGCGATCGCGTCCTGCGCCTCGGCGGCGCTCGCCTCGGCCGCGTCAGGCAGCGCAGCCATCGGCTCCGACCACCTTCCAGCGCGGCCCCTGCGCGGTGTCCTCGATCGCGATGCCCATCGCAGCGAGCTGGTCGCGGATGCGGTCGGCTTCGGCGAATTCCCGCGCCTTCTTCGCGGCGACGCGTGCGTCGACGAGGCGCTGCACTTCGGCTTCATCGACCGCGACGCCGCCGGTCGACTGCTTGAACCAGGCTTCCGGATCCTGCTGCAGCAGGCCGAGCATGTCCGCGGCCCCGAGCAGCGCGGCCTTGGCCGTGCGCTTCGCCGCGACGTCGCCGGCCGCGCGCGCCACTGCGGCGAGTCGCGCCACGACCGCGAACGCCTCCGGCGTGTTGAGGTCGTCGCAGAGCGCGGCCTCGAGGTCGGGCGGCACCGCGAGCGCGCCCGCGTCGACCTCGACGTCGGCGAGGTCGCGCAGCACCGTGTACCAGCCGTCGAGCGTCGCGCGCGCCTGCGCGAGCGCGTTGTCGGACCAGTCGAGTGGTTGCCGGTAGTGCGCCTTCAGCAGCAGGAAGCGCAGCACCTCGGCAGGGTGCACCTCGAGCAATTCGTGCAGGACGAGCACGTTGCCGAGCGATTTCGACATCTTGCGGCCGTCGAACGTGAGCATGCCGTTGTGGAGCCAGTAGCGCGCGAACACCTTTCCGCCATGCGCGCAGGTGCTCTGCGCGATCTCGTTCTCGTGATGCGGGAACATCAGGTCGTTGCCGCCCGCGTGGATGTCGATCGTCTCGCCGAGGTGCGCCGCGGCCATCGCGGAGCATTCGATGTGCCAGCCCGGGCGGCCGCGGCCCCAGGGGCTGTCCCAGCCCGGAAGGTCGGGCGTCGACGGTTTCCACAGCACGAAGTCGGCGGGATTCTTCTTGTACGGCGCGATCTCCACGCGCGCGCCCGCGATCATGTCCTCGGTCGAGCGCCCCGAGAGCCGCCCGTAGTCGGGGAAGCTCGCGACGTCGAACAGCACGTGGCCCCCGGCCGCGTACGCGTGACCGCGCGCGAGCAGGCGTTCGCACATCGCGACGATGTCGTCGATGTGCGCGGTCGCGTGCGGCGCGAGGTCGGGCGCGTCCGCACCGAGCCGGGCCATGTCCTCGGCGTAGGCGGTCGCATAGCGCCCGGTGATCGCCTCGATCGGCACGCCGGCCTCGCGCGCGGCCGTGTTGATCTTGTCGTCGACGTCGGTGATGTTGCGTGCATAGACGACGCGCGGGTAGCGCCGCCGGAGCAGCCGCGCGAGCAGCCCGAACACCACCGGCGGGCGCGCATTGCCGATATGCACGTAGTTGTAGACCGTGGGTCCGCACACGTACATCGTCACGCGGGCGGGATCGGCAGGAACGAACGGTTCGCTGCGCCGGGTCAGGCTGTTGTGGAGTCGGAGCTGCATGGGGCCCTCGCTGGACCTTGCATGATAGCAGGGCCGGCCGCGTCGTCGGACGGAAACTCCAATGGCGGGGCAGGCTTAGCACGGGTTCAGCGTCATCCTGCTGTAATTTGCGTGCAAGACCCGCATCCGCATCGATAAAGAGCCGGCAGCACCGGTCGTGGCGGCCCCGGCGGGGTTGGAGACATTCCTGATGAGACCGATGTGGTTGGCCGTACTTGCGTTGAGCCTGGCGGGAACCCGGGCAGACGCGCAGGACCGGAGTTACGAATCCCCCGAAGCGGTTGCGAACGCGAAGGTCGCGTGGGCCGATGTCCTGCGCGTGGATCCCGTGTACGAAACCGTGCGCAACCGTGCGCCGCGCGAAGTCTGCGAGGAATACCCGGTTGAACGCCGCGGCGACGACGGCAGCAAGGCCACGGGCGCCGTGATCGGCGCGATCGTCGGCGGCGTGCTCGGCAATACCGTCGGCAAGGGCGATGGCCGCAAGGCGGCCACGGTCGCGGGCGCGGTGGTCGGCGGCACCGTCGGACACAGCGTCGCGCAAAACGGATCACGCTACTACGAAGGCGTCGAGCGGCATTGCAGAGTCGTCGAGGATGTCTCGGAAGAGCAGAGGCTCGTCGCCTACGACGTGCAGTACCGCTATCGTGGCGACGTGTTCATGTCCCGCCTCGACTACGACCCGGGCGATCGACTGCGCGTGCGCGTACGCATCGAGCCGGCGGAATAGACAGCGGATGGCAGCGCGCGCTCCGGTTGCATCGCGCGCCGTTCGCCGGTAACGTCCACCGCCTGCACCCAAGCACCGATCCGATGCCCGCATCCCCGACCCAGCCGCAGATCGTCACCAGCGCCCGCATGGCCGCAGGGATGACCTCGCGTGCGCGTCGACCGGAACCCTGCATTCCCGCCGGGTAGTCATGCGCGCGTCCATACGCGATACGAGCAGAAACCCGGCCCCCGCGCCGGGTTTCTTTTTTTCCGCCACGCCGTTGCCGATCACCGCAGGCCCAGGATGACCGTTCGCCACTTCCTCAGCACCCAGGACTGGTCGCGCGCGCAGCTCGACGCATTGCTCGAGCACGCCGCGCGCTACAAGCGATCGCGCGCCGGACGCGAACTCGCGGGCAGGTCGATCGCATTGCTGTTCTTCAACCCTTCGATGCGCACGCGCACGAGCTTCGAACTCGGCGCGTTCCAGCTCGGTGGCCACGCGATCGTGCTGCAGCCCGGCAAGGATGCGTGGCCGATCGAGTTCGACATGGGCGCCGTGATGGACGGCGAAGCGGAAGAGCACGTGGCCGAGGTCGCTCGCGTGCTCTCGCGTTACGTCGACCTGATCGGCGTGCGTGCGTTCCCGAAGTTCCAGGACTGGTCGGTCGATCGCGAGGATCGCGTGCTGCACGCGTTCGCGCGCCACTCGACCGTTCCGGTCGTCAACATGGAGACGATCACGCACCCGTGCCAGGAACTCGCGCACGCGCTCGCGTTGCAGGAACACTTCGCGAGCCGCGCGCCCGGCGCTGCGCGCGACGCGCTGCTGCGCGGGCGCAAGTACGTGCTGACCTGGACCTGGCATCCGAAGCCGCTGAATACCGCGGTCGCGAACTCCGCACTGCAGATCGCGACACGCTACGGCATGGACGTGACCCTGCTCTGCCCGACGCCCGACTACCTGCTCGACGAGCGCTACCTCGCGTTCGCGCGCGCGAACGTCGAGCAGAACGGCGGCTCCTTCGCGATCAGCCACGACCCCGACGAGGCGTATCGCGGCGCCCACGTGGTCTACGCGAAGAGCTGGGGCGCGATCCCGTACTTCGGCCGCTGGCACGAAGAAAAGCCGATCCGTGACGCGCACCGGCATTTCATCGTCGACGAAAGAAAGATGGGACTGACCGACGGCGCGGTGTTCAGCCATTGCCTGCCTTTGCGGCGCAACGTCAAGGCGACCGATGCCGTGATGGATTCCCCCGCCTGCATCGCGGTCGACGAAGCCGAGAACCGCCTGCACGTGCAGAAGGCGGTGATGGCTGCGCTTGTCGCGTAGCCATCGGGAATAGGGAATAGGGAATAGGGAATAGGGAATAGGGAATAGGGAATAGGGAATAGGGAATAGGGAATAGGGATCAGCCACGCATACCTGCCCCGGATCGTCGGGAACTGCCAATCCATTTCGAAGTACGCCATGTCCAGCCAAGCATCTGCCATTCCCGATTCCCGATCCGCGAGTACCGGCCAAGGCGACATCGTGCTCGCGTTCTCCGGTGGGCTCGACACGAGCTTCTGCGTGCCGTGGCTGCGCGAGCGCGGCTGGATCGTGCACACGGTGTTCGCCGATACCGGCGGCGTCGAGGCGCCGGAGCGCGCGCGCATCGAACAGCGCGCGAGCGAGCTCGGTGTCGCGTCGCATGTGACGGTCGACGGCGGCCCCGCGATCTGGGACGGGTTCGTGCGACCGTTCGTGCAGGCGGGCGAGGCGTACCAGGGCCAGTACCCGCTGCTCGTGTCGGACCGCTACCTGATCGTCGATGCGGTGATCGCGCGAGCGCGCGAACTCGGCACGCGCACAATCGCGCACGGCTGCACGGGGATGGGCAACGACCAGGTCCGCTTCGACCTCGCGGTGAAGTCGCTCGGCGACTTCGACATCGTCGCGCCGATCCGCGAGATCCAGAAGGAACACACGCACACGCGCGCGTACGAACAGGCGTACCTCGAGGAGCGCGGCTTCGCGGTCGAGGCGAAGCAGAAACACTACACGATCAACGAGAACCTGCTCGGCGTCACGATGTCCGGCGGCGAGATCGACCGTTGGGAAGCGCCGGGCGAGGCCGCGCGCGGCTGGTGCAGGCCGCGCGCCGAATGGCCGGCGCAGCCGTTGCGCGTCGTCGTCGGGTTCGAGCGCGGCGAAGCGGTGCGCATCGACGGCCGCGCGCTCGCAGGGCCCGTGCTCCTCGGCGAACTCAACCGCGCGTTCGCGCGGTACGGCGTCGGTCGCGGCCTCTACACCGGCGACACGACGATCGGCCTCAAGGGTCGCATCGTGTTCGAAGCACCCGGCCTCGCCGCCCTGCTCGTCGCGCACCGCGCGCTCGAGGAGGCGGTGCTCAGCAAGCCGCAGAACCGCTTCAAGCCCGAGGTCGCGCGCAAATGGATCGAGCTCGTCTACGAAGGGTTCTTCCATGATCCGCTCAAGGCCGACCTCGAAGCGTTCCTCGAGAGCTCGCAACGCATGGTCAACGGCGAGGTCACGCTGGAAACCTCCGGCGGCAGCGTGCACGCGATCGCGGTCGACTCCGCGCACATCCTCGATGCCGACGGCGCGACCTATGCCCAGTCGGCCGACTGGGGCGCGGTCGAGGCCGAAGGCTTCATCAAGTTGTTCGGAATGAGTTCGATGCTGTGGGCGAGGGTCAATCGCCGATGAACAGGGGGCCGTTGATCGATCACCGCGAGGCACCGGCGCTCGCTGCGGTGCTTGCGCACCTGCGTGCGCTGGTCGCGTTCGACACGCGCAACCCGCCGCGCGCGATCGCGCGCGGCATCTTCGACTACCTCGAGTCGCGGCTGCGCGGCTTCCGCTGCACGTTCACCGACCACGGCGACGGCGCGCTCAGCCTGCTGGCGGTGCGCGGCAGGCCCGGCGTGATGTTCAACGTGCACCTCGACACCGTGCCCGATTCACCGCACTGGAGCGCGAGCCCGTTCGAACTCCGCGTCGATGCGGGACGCGCGATCGGCCTCGGGGCCTGCGACACCAAGGGCGCCGCAGCGGCCCTGCTCGCGGCTGCGGAAGCAACCGATGGCGATGCCGCGCTGCTCTTCACCAGCGACGAGGAAGCCAACGATGCGCGTTGCATCGGCGCGTTCCTCGCGCAGCTGCCGTTCCCTGGCTGGCCGCTGCAGGCGGTGGTCGTGGCCGAGCCGACGCGCTGCGAGGCGGTGCTCGCGCATCGCGGCATCAGTTCGGTGAAGCTGCGCTTTCGCGGCAGTGCCGGCCACGCTTCGGGCGACCTCGCCGCCAACGCGAGTGCGCTGCACCACGCGGTGCGATGGGGAGCGCGCGCGCTCGAGCTGGCGACCGCGCAGGAGCACGAGCGTTTCGGCGGGCTCACCGGATTGCGCTTCAACATCGGCCGCATCGAAGGCGGGATCAAGGCGAACATGGTCGCGCCCGAAGCGGAGCTGCGCTTCGGTTTCCGCCCGTTGCCGTCGATGTCCTTCGAGCGGCTGCACGAGTGTTTCGCGACGCTGGTCGATGCGGGTGCGCTGGAACGTTACGAGGAAACCTTCCGCGGTCCGCCGCTGCCCGCAGGCGACACCGCGGACGCCGAGCAGCGACGCCTCGAGGCGCGCGACCTCGCCGACGCGCTCGGCCTGCCGATCGGCAATGCAGTCGACTTCTGGACCGAGGCCTCGCTGTTTTCGGCCGCCGGCCTGGCTGCGATCGTGTTCGGCCCCGGCGACATCGCACAGGCGCATGCGGCCGACGAGTGGGTCGCGCTCGACCAGCTCGCGACGGCCGCGGGAACCTACCAGCGCCTGTTCGGGGGCCTGCGATGAGCGCGTTCGGCGGCGACGGCATGGTGCTTGCGGCTCGGCGTCGCCCCGGGCGCGATCGGAGGGCGCCTCCGCGCGCCGGCGACGCGGGCGGTCGACGACATGGCTGAGATGCGCAGCACGATCATCCGCCTGCTCTCCAACATGGCGAGCGCGAAGGAGATCCAGCAGTACCTCAAGCGCTTCTCGCAGCAGGACGCGGCGCGCTTCGCCGTGGTCAAGGTCGGCGGCGCGGTGCTGCGCGACGAACTCGAGGCGCTGGTGTCCTCGCTCGCGTTCCTGCAGCAGGTCGGCCTCACGCCGATCGTCGTGCATGGCGCCGGACCGCAGCTCGACGAGCGCATGCGCGAGGCCGGCATCGAGAAGCGCACGCACGATGGCCTGCGCGTCACCGACGCGCGCGTGCTGGCGGTCGTGCGCCAGGTGCTGCGCTCGGAGAACCTGCGACTGGTCGAGGCGCTGCAGGCGCAGGACGTGCGCGCGACCTCGATCCAGTCCGGCGTGTTCGAGGCCGAACTGCTCGATCCCGCCACCTATGGCCTCGTCGGCAAGGTCGTGCGCGTCGACAGCGACGGCATCGCGGCCGCGATCCGCGCCGGATCGATCCCGGTGATCGCATCGCTCGCGGAAACCGCGGGCGGGCAGATCGTCAACGTCAATGCCGATTTCGCCGCGAACGAGCTCGTGCAGGCGCTGCAGCCGTACAAGATCGTGTTCCTGACCGGCACGGGCGGACTGCTCGACGAGCAGGGCCGCATCATCGATTCGATCAACCTGTCGACCGAGTACGAGCACCTGCTCGCGCAGCCGTGGCTCAATGGCGGCATGCGCCTCAAGCTCGAGCAGATCAAGCACCTGCTCGACGGACTGCCGCTGTCCTCCTCGGTGTCGATCACGCGGCCGGCCGAGCTCGCGAAGGAACTGTTCACCCACAAGGGCTCGGGCACGCTGGTGCGCCGCGGCGAGCGCGTGCTGCGCGCGCAGGCGTGGGAAGAACTCGATCGGGTGCGGCTGCAGGCGCTGATCGAATCGGCGTTCGGGCGCAGGCTGCTGCCCGGCTACTTCGACCACACGCGCCTGCTGCGCGCCTACGTCAGCGAGAACTATCGCGTGGCGTTGATCCTCGTCGAGGAAGGCGGGCACGCGTACCTGGACAAGTTCGCGGTGCTCGACGAAGCGCAGGGCGAGGGCATCGGGCGCGCGGTCTGGCAGGTCATGCGGGAGGAGACGCCGCGCCTGTTCTGGCGCTCACGCCGCGGCAATCCGGTCAATGCGTTCTACTTCGCCGAGAGCGACGGCTGCATCAAGCTGCCCGAGTGGAAGGTGTTCTGGTACGGCTTCGACGATTTCGACGAGGTCGTGCGCTGCGTCGAGCACGCGCGCACGCGCGCACGCACGCTGCTGGAGCAGGGGATGAACGAATGAAGCGGATCGGACTCGTCGGTGCGCGTGGCCATGTCGGCGCCGAACTGATGCGCCTCGTCGATGCGCATCCCGCGATCGAACTCGCGTTCGCGTGCTCGCGATCGCGCGCGGGCGATCCGCACGGCACGCGCGGCCTGCGCTACGAGGATCTCGCTCCCGCGGAGATCGCGCGCCGCGAGGTCGACGCGGTCGTGCTCGCACTGCCGAATGGCGCCTCGGAACCGTATGTGTCCGCGCTCGCCGAGGTCGATCCCGCGCGCGTGATCGTCGACCTCTCGGCCGACCACCGCTTCGACGACTGGCATTACGGCCTGCCCGAGCTCACGCGCGGCCAGTACACGGGCCAGCGCCGCATCGCGAACCCGGGGTGCTACGCGACCGCGATGCAGCTCGCGATCGCGCCGCTGCGCGACGAACTCGCGGGACCGCCGGCCTGCTTCGGCGTATCGGGCTGGTCCGGCGCCGGCACCACGCCGTCCGACCGCAACGACCCCGCGAAGCTGCGTGACAACCTGATGCCGTACGCGCTCGCCGACCACCTGCACGAGCGCGAGGTCACGCGTCGGCTCGGCGTGCCGGTGGAGTTCATGCCGCATGTCGGGCCGCACTTCCGCGGCATCATGCTCACGGTCAACCTCTGGCTCCAGCATGCGACCACGCGCGACGCGGTCGCCGCGCGCTACCGCGAGCGCTACCGTGGCGAGCCGCTCGTGCGCGTGCTCGACGAGGCGCCGTGGGTCAGCGCGATCGCCGGATGCCACCATGCGGAAATCGGCGGTTTCACGGTCGCGCCCGGAGGGCGTCGCGTCGTGATCGTCGCGACGCTCGACAACCTGCTCAAGGGCGCGGCGACGCAGGCGATGCAGAATCTCAACCTCGCGCTCGGTCTCGACGAGCTTGCGGGCATCCCGGTGCCCGTTGCGTCGGATGCCGATGCGCCACTGGAGTCCCGATGACCGATCCGCTCTGGCACAAGACCGGTACGCGCATCGATGCGCGCGTCATGCGGTTCCTCGCCGGCGACGACGTGCTGCTCGATCGCGAGTTCTTCCTGTATGACATCACGGCGAGCAAGGTGCATGTCGAGGGTCTCGCGCGGATCGGCCTGCTCGCCGACGCCGAGGCGGCTGCGATCGCTGCCGAACTCGATGCGCTCGCGCGCGACTTCGGCGAGGGGCGCTTCGTGCTCGACGACCGCTACGAGGACGGCCATTCGGCGATCGAGGCCCGCCTCGTCGAGCGCCTCGGCGACACCGGGCGCAAGGTGCATACCGGCCGCAGCCGCAACGACCAGGTGCTGGTCGCGACGCGGCTCTGGCTGAAGGCGCAGCTCGGGCGCCTGGCCGCGCTCTGCCACGAGAGCGCCGGCGCGTGCCTCGAGCGCGCGGCCGGGACGAGCCTGCCGATGCCGGGTTACACGCACCTGCAACGCGCGGTGGTGTCCTCGACCGCGATGTGGTTCGCGGGTTTCGCCGAGGCCTTCATCGACGATGCCTGGCGCGCGAGCGACACGCTCGCATGGATCGACGCGAACCCGCTCGGCACCGCCGCGGGCTTCGGCGTGAACCTGCCGCTCGACCGCGACCATTCGACGCGCGCACTCGGCTTCGCGAGGATGCAGGCGAGTCCGGTGTACGCGCAGCTCTCGCGCGGCAAGTTCGAAATCGCCGCGCTGGATGCGCTCGCCGGCGCGGTGCTCGACCTGCGCCGGATCGCGTGGGACCTCTCGCTGTTCACGACCGCCGAATTCGGCTTCGTTCGACTGCCGCCCGAGTTCACGACCGGCAGCTCGATCATGCCGAACAAGCGCAATCCGGACGTGATCGAGCTGATGCGCGCGACGCATGCGAGCGTTGCCGCCGCGCGCTGCGAGATCGAGCAGTTGCTGTCGCTGCCCTCGGGCTACCAGCGCGACCTGCAGCATTCCAAGGGCGCGATCGTGCACGGCTTCGGACGCGGCCTCGGGGCGCTCGAGCTGCTCCCCGACCTGCTGCGGCGGCTTGAATGGAATCCCGCGGCGATGCGCGCGGCGATCGAGCCCGCGATGCACGCGACCGATCTCGCGATCGAGCAGGCGCTGGCCGGCGTGCCGTTCCGGCAGGCGTATCGCGAGGCCGCCGATGCCATGCAGTCGCTCGCGCAGCGCACGCCTGAAGCCAGCCTCGCCGCGCGCAGTTCGCCGGGCGCGGAAGCCGACCTGCGGCTGGGCGAGTTGAATGCGCGCTGGCTCGCGCTTGCGCCCGGGGGCTAGCGCGTCGCGGCCCCGCCCCGCAGAATGGCGAGGCGCGCGCGTGCAGGTCGTGGCGCGGCCATGCCGAACGCGTCCGTCGCGTGACCCACCAAGGGACTGACCGATGCCGCCGTCGCTGCCATCTTCCGCGCAAGACCGCCTGCTGGTGTTCGCGCCGCACCCCGACGACGAAACCATCGCGACCGGCGGCCTGATCCAGTCGGCGCTGCGCGCGGGTGCGCGCGTCGAGGTGCTCTTCGCGACCGACGGCGACAACAATCCGTGGCCGCAGCGCTGGCTCGAACGCCGTTGGCGCGTCGACGCGGACGCGCGCACGCGCTGGGGCGCGCGCAGGCGTGCCGAAGCGCTGGCTGCGCTCGACCGGCTGGCTGTCGCGGGCCACGCGGCCGAGCCGCAGTTCCTCGGCTGGCCCGACCAGGGGCTGACCGAGAGGCTGATGGACCATCCGCGGGCGATCGATGCGCTGCGCGATCGCATCACCGCGTTCGCACCGAGCCATGTCGCGATGCCCGCGCTCGAGGACGCGCATCCCGATCACAGTGCGCTGCACGTGATGGCCGAACTCGCGCTGCTGCAGGCTGGGCTGCGCTGCGTGCGCCTCGCGTACTGCGTGCACGGCGCGTCGTCTCCCGATGCGCTGGAGGTCGCCTCCGCCGAACCCGTGCGCGCATGCAAGCGCGCGGCGATGGAGGCCTACGCGAGCCAGCTCGCGCTGAGCCGCAACCGCCTCGTCGCGTTGGCGGAACGCGCCGAAACGTTCGAGGCATCGGTCGCGGGTTCCGCCGCGATCGAAGGCAATCCGGCCTCGATCACGATGGCCTTCGAGACTCCGCGGGTGCGCTTCGCGCGCCGCGAGTTGCTGCTGGTCCTCGCGACGCGGACGAGTGTGCTGCGCTTCCGCCATGTCCTCGCGCCGACCTCGGTGGCTGCGCGCATGCTGCTGCGCGACAGCGACGGCCACGCGATCGAGGCCGACTGGGACGGCCGCGCGCTCACGTTCGAGCTTCCGCAGTTCGCGCGGCCGCTGCTCTCGGCATGGGCGAAATGCGATCGTGGCCATCCGCGCCTCGTCGTCTACGATCGCGAACGCTGGGCACGCGCGCCGGGACGCACACGCGCGTCGGCTCCCGCGATGCCCGCGGTGCTCGGCCACCCGTGACGGCAGCGCCGGAATCCGCGCCGATCCGCGACGAGAGCGTGCGCGTGCGTTCCGATGACGGGGCGGAGGCCGACCTGCGCATGATCGCGCCGTCCAGCGCGGACGCGCCGCTGCTGTACTGGTTGCCGGCGCTCGGCGTGACGGCGCGCAGCTACGTCGCGTTCGCGTACGCGCTCGCCTCGCGCGGCGTCGCGGTCGCCTTGCACGAATGGCGCGGGGGCGGCTCCAGCGATCGCCGCGCGGGCCGCCGCATCGATTGGGGTTATCGGGACCTGCTGCAACGTGACCTGCCGGCCGGATGCGATGCGGCGCGTGACGCGCTCGGCGCGCGCGAGCTGCTGCTCGGCGGCCACAGCCTCGGAGGCCAGCTCGCGCTGCTGTCGGCGGCGCTGCAGCCGCATCCGCCGTCACGGATCATGCTGGTCGCGAGCGGCGCACCCTGGTGGCGCGCGTTCCCGCACCGCCACCTTGTGCGCGCAGTGCTCCACGCCGCGCCCGTGATCGCGCGCGCCTGCGGCTACTTCCCCGGGCGACGCCTCGGATTCGGAGGCAACGAGGCGCGCGGCGTAATCGCGGACTGGTCGCGCAGCGGGCGCACGGGTCGCTACCTGGTCGACGGCATCGGCGATCTGGAACCGGCGCTCGCGCGCTGCCGCATGCCGGTGCATGCATGGCGCCTCGCGGACGACTGGCTCGGTCCCGAGGCGTCGCTGGACTGGCTGCTCGGCAAGCTGCCGCGGGCCGAGCGTCGGGTGACCGTGCTCGACGGCGACGCGCTCGCGACCCGCGCCGACCACTTCGCCTGGATGAAGGAGCCGGCCCGGCTCGCGACCGCGGTCGCCGATGCGATCAGCGGTCCGTAGGGTGGGTCGCAGCCGCGCAGCGGCGAGCCCCACCATCGTGATCCGGCCGTTCGGAGCGTCGCCTCTACCCAACGGTGCACAGGGGGGCGACCGATTCGCGCAGCGCCAATCCGGTCCCGTGATGCCTGAATATAATCAACAAAAACAAGAAGTTGCAAGTAACTCGTAAGGCCGCGTCTCACCTCACGGTAACGGAATCTTACGCCGGCACCGCGCATAATCGCGGGCTGCCCGCGGCCGTGGGCGCATTGCGCCGGCGGCTTCCGGCGGGCGGCCGTCTACATCGCATCCGGAGGTATCAGTTCATGACATATGACATCGGCATCGGACGCTGCGCCGAAGTGGGCGAGGACACGGTGGTCGTGAAACTCGAAAGCGTGATGGTCGAGCGGCTCTCCCCGGGCCAGCCCTGGCGCCGTTCCGGCACCAGCCTGCTCCGGCTCAAGCGCAATCTCTGCAGTGCGACGCGTCCGCCGCAGGCGGATCGGGAACTGTTCCTCGACCGCGCGGCGCTGTCCAAGCGCTGCATGGGCTCGCTCGACCTCGATGGGGACGGCGAGACGATCTCGGTCGACCTGCGCGCCCTGCTCAACGGCGTCGACCCGCAGCCTTCCGCGGGCCCGCAGAGCAAGAGTCGCGCGGCCGACCGTCGCGTGCGCTGACGCGTTCTGACGCTGGCGAAAAAAAAGGCCACCCGAGGGTGGCCTTTTTCGTTGCGCCCGAGTCGGCTGCCGCGCGCACCGTCCGTGGTGCGTCGTGGCGGATCGACGAACGCTCGCCTTCGACGCCGCGCTTAGCGACCGTCGCCGTCCGCATCGCCCGGCAGTGCACGCTCGACGCGGTGCCAGGCGGCCTTGGTCGCCTGCTTGGCGTCTTCCCACTGCAGGCGCGACGCGCCCTTGGTGCGATCCCAGTCCGCGCGCAGGCTGTTCTCGGCCTGGTCCCAGGTCTGGCCGCGGTAGGCGTCGCGGTTGCTGTAACCGAGCTTGTACGCCGGCGAATAGTCGTCGTAGCCGTAGCTCGAGTTGTAATACGGCTCGCGCGTGTAGGAATCGCGCCAGTACGCCTCTTCGGCTGTCGGGTTCACCGCTTCGCCCGCCGCCTTGCCGGCGAGTCCGCCCGCCACGGCGCCGACGACGCCACCGATCGCGGCGCCCACCGGGCCGGCGACCGAGCCGATCGCCGCGCCCGCGACGCCGCCACCTGCCGCCCCGACGCCGGTGCCGACCGGATGCGCGCCCGGCGTTCCACTGATCGGGTCACGATTGAGATCGCGCGAATGGTCCGTCGCATTCGAGTGCTTGTTCATGGTCGCTCAACTCCTGTTGTCTGGTCGAATCCCTTCGCTCCAGGTTGGAGCGCGGGTGAAAACGACGGTGACATGCGGAGCGTGACAGCAGGGTAACTGCGGGCCTGAACGGTTCATGCAATGCGCGGGAAAACATGCGAGTCGCCCGCGCGGCGCTCTTTCGCGAGGCGAGCGCGCGTAGTCGCTCTCGCGACGACGAAGGCTGGCTCGCGCATTCGCACGCCTGCTTCGGGACGGAGCGACACGCGCGGTGGACGCCGCCATCGCCGCGGGCAGCGCGGCATCGGGTCGTCCATGCGATCGCGTGCGCGACAACGAAAAAGGCCACCGCGAGGGTGGCCTTTTTCACTGGTCTGGTGGTCGGGGTGACATGATTCGAACATGCGACTTCTACGTCCCGAACGTAGCGCTCTACCAGGCTGAGCTACACCCCGATCGGCCGTCGCGAGACGGCGAGCCGCGCATATTAGCGATGCGACCGGTACCGTGCAAGATGCAGCCCCGGCCCGCCGCCGTGGCCGGCGGCGCGTCTGCTACCCTTGGCGGCCCCATTCAACGTGCAGCCGCTTGCCGCGGCGCCGTCCCGGAAGGATACCGATGGCCCTGACTCCCGCCCGCACGATGCCCGGCGTGCTCGAACTGTTGCCGCTGGACCAGGTCGCGTTCCAGTCGATGCTCGACGCGGTGCGCCGCAATTTCGAGCGCTTCGGCTTCCTGCCGGTCGAGACCCCGGTGATGGAATACTCCAACGTGCTGCTGACCAAGGAGGGCGGCGAGACCGAGCGCCAGGTCTACTTCGTGCAGTCGACCGGCGCGCTGCAGGCGGCGAAGGAAGGCGAGCTGCCCGAACTCGCGCTGCGCTTCGACCTGACCGTGCCACTCGCGCGCTACGTCGCCGAGCACGAGCACGACCTCGTGTTCCCGTTCCGGCGCTGGCAGATCCAGCGCGTCTATCGCGGCGAGCGCGCGCAGCGCGGGCGCTTCCGCGAGTTCTACCAGTGCGACATCGACGTGATCGGCAAGGACACGCTGTCGGTGCGCCACGACGCGGAGATCCCCGCGGTCATCCATGCGGTGTTCCGCGACCTCGGCATCGGTGCGTTCACGATCCAGCTCAACAACAGGAAGCTCATGCGCGGCTGGCTCGAAGGCCTCGGCATCGTCGACGCCGATCGCCAGGCCGCGGTGCTGCGCGAGGTCGACAAGCTCGACAAGCGCGGCGCCGATGCGGTGCGCGCGACGCTGGCCGGCGGCGACTTCGGACTGTCCGACGCGGCGGCCACGAGCCTGCTCGACTTCGTTTCGTTCCGCTCGACCTCGCTGGCCGATGCGCTGGCGAAGCTCGAATCGCTCGGCGACGGCAGCGAGTCGCTGCGACAGGGCAGGGCGGAACTCGCCGAGGTGCTCACGCTGATCAAGGCGTTCGGCGTGCCCGAATCGGACTTCGCGTTGAACCTCTCGATCGCGCGCGGCCTCGACTACTACACCGGCACCGTCTACGAAACCACGCTCGACGAGCATCCCGGGATCGGTTCGATCTGTTCGGGTGGGCGTTACGAGAACCTCGCGAGCCATTACACGAAGTCGAAGCTGCCCGGCGTCGGCATCTCGATCGGCGCGACGCGGCTGTTCTGGCAACTGCGCGAAGCCGGCCTGCTCGCGCGCGGGCGCAGCACCGTGCAGGCGCTCGTCGCGCAGATGGACGACGCGGACCTGCCGCGCTGCCTCGAGCTCGCGAGCGAACTGCGCGCGGCCGGCATCAACACCGAATCGGTCGTCGAGGGCGGAAAGCTCGCACGCCAGTTCAAGTACGCCGACCGCGCAGGCATCCGTTTCGTGCTCGTGCTCGGTCCGGACGAGATCGCCAAAGGCGTCGTCAGCGTCAAGGACCTGCGCCGCGAGTCGCAGGCGGAGATCCCGCGCGCGGAGCTCGTCGAACGCCTGCGCGCGGAAATCACGCAGACCGAAGCTCTGGCCTGATCACAGCCGACCGGCGAACCGGACCCCGCGCGCGACGCCGTGCGCCGGACTTCGCCGGAGACGCTCGCGAGTATCCGCAACGCATTCACCCCGGAATATCCATGCAGACGATCCTACTCGACGGCAACAGCCTCACGCGCGACCAGGTGGTCGCGATCGCCCAGGGCGCGCAAGTCGAACTCGCCGCGGCGCAGCTCGCACTCGTGCAGCGCGCGGCTGACTTCCTCGCGGCCAAGGTCGGCTGCGGCGAGCCGATCTACGGCGTGACGACCGGCTTCGGCAGCAATGCGGACAAGCTGCTCGGCGCGCACCGCGCGCGCGACGGGTTGCCCGGTGCCGGCGCGGCCGGCGATCGCACGCTGATGGAGGAACTGCAGCACAACCTGATCGTCACGCATGCGGTCTGCGTCGGCGAACCGTTCGAGCCGGATGTCGTGCGCGCGATGCTCGCGATCCGCATCAACACGCTGATGCGCGGGCATTCGGGCATCCGCGTGTCGACGCTGCAGGCGCTCGCCGAGCTGCTCAATCGTGGCGTGGTGCCGGTGGTTCCGCGCAAGGGCTCGGTCGGTGCGAGCGGCGACCTCGCGCCGCTTTCGCATCTCGCGATCGTCCTGCTCGGCGGAGGCGAGGCGTTCATCGACGGCGAGCGCATGCCGGGCGCGGACGCGCTTGCGCGCGTCGGCCTCGAGCCGGTGCGGCTGTCGTTCAAGGAGGGCCTCGCGCTGAACAACGGCACCGCGCAGATGCTCGCGACAGCGGTGCTTGCGCTCGACCGGCTCGGGCGACTCATCGCGACCGCCGACCTCGCCGCCGCGATGACGCTCGATGCATTCGCGGGGCGAAGCGGCGCATTGCGCGAGGAAGTGCATGCGCTGCGCCCCCATCCGGGGCAGGTCGCGACCGCGCGCGCGGTGCGGCACCTGCTCCAAGGTTCGACGCTCGTCGACATCGACTATCACCTGGTGCCGCGGTTCGTCGCATGGACCGCGCGCGCGTGGAGCGACGCCGCTGACCAGGCGCGCAGCTTCGACATCGCGTGGGACTGGGTGGCGCCCTCGCAACGGCACGGGCGCGAAGCGTTCTACCGGCGTTTCCAGCCGTTCCGCGGCGGCAAGAAGCGCCAGCCCCAGGATGCTTACTGCCTGCGTTGCATGCCGCAGGTCCACGGCGCGGTGCGCGACGCCTGGGAGCAGGCCTGTCGCGTGATCGACATCGAGCTCAACGCGGTGACCGACAATCCGCTGGTGTTCCCGGACGCGCAGGACGATGGTGCGATCGAGCACCAGGTGGTCTCCGCGGGGCATTTCCACGGCATGCCGCTCGCGCTCGCGATGAGCTACGTGAAGGCCGCGATCCCGGTGCTCGCGTCGATCTCGGAGCGCCGGCTCAACAAGCTCGTCGATCCCGCGACCAGCGATGGCCTGCCACCGTTCCTGATCGGCAACGAGGACGCGACCGATTCGGGTTTCATGATCGTGCAGTACACCGCCGCGGCGCTCGTCAACGACCTCGCGACGCGCGCGCATCCGGCGTCGGTCTATTCGGTGCCGACCAGCGCGAATGCAGAGGACCATGTGTCGATGGGTGCGAACGAGGCGCGCCACGTGCTCGAGATGATCGACGACCTCGAACACGTGCTCGCGCTCGAACTCTACACCGCGGCGCAGGCTCTCGATTACCGCCAGGACATGCTCGAAGCCGCGCGCGGAATCGCGCGCGGCGGCGCGAATGCGCTGGCTGCGAAAATCGCGAACGCGCCGGGCGAGGGCGATCCGACGCGTGCGCAATTCGAGGCCGAAGTCGCATCGCTCGCGGATGCGCTGGTCGCCGCCGGCGAATTCACGGCCGGAAGCGCGGTCGGGCGGGCGCACGCGCTGATCCGCGAGCGCATCGCGTTCATGCACCGTGACCGCGCAATGGACGGCGACGTGCGCGCGATCTGCGCGCTGGTGGCGGACGGGAGCCTAGTCGGGCGTGGCGGAGGCGCATAGCTCGCGAGCGCTTCGAGGACCACGCCAGAAGCGGCCGGCCGCGCTGCGCGCGTCCAGCCTACGAGGCTGCTTCGACAGGCCGGGCGACCGAAGGTCGGCCGGCGCTCTTGCTTACAGCCCGCTCATCCCGAGCGTGTTGTAACCCGAGTCGACGAACGTGACCTCGCCCGTGATCCCCGACGCGAGATCCGAACACAGGAACGCGGCTGCGTTGCCGACCTCGTCGATCGTGACATTGCGACGCAACGGCGCGTGCTGCTCGACATGTTCGAGCATCTTGCGGAAGTTCGCGACGCCGGACGCCGCGAGTGTCTTGATCGGGCCTGCCGAGATCGCGTTGACGCGCGTGCCTTCGGGCCCGAGGTTGTACGCGAGGTAGCGCACGTTCGCTTCGAGGCTCGCCTTCGCGAGGCCCATCACGTTGTAGCTGTCGAGCGCGCGCTCGGCGCCGAGGTAGGTCAGGGTGAGGATCGCGCCGCCGCGTCCCTTCATGAGCGGCCGCGCGGCCTTGGCCATCGCGGCGAGGCTGTAGCTCGAGATGTCGTGCGCGATGCGGAAGTTGTCGCGCGTGAGGCCGTCGAGGAATTCGCCGGTCAGCGCCTCGCGCGGTGCGAAGCCGATCGAGTGCACGAGGATGTCGAGCCCGTCCCAGTGCTGGCCGAGCGTGTCGAACAGCGTCGTGATGTCCTCGTCGCGCGAGACGTCGCAGGGCAGCACGAGGTTCGAGCCGAACGTGTTGGCGGCTTCGTCGACGCGGTCCTTGAGCTTCTCGTCGACGTAGGTGAACGCGAGCTGCGCCCCTTCGCGATGCATCGCGTTGGCGATGCCCCAGGCGATCGAACGCTGGCTGAGGACGCCGGTCACGAGGGCGCGCTTGCCGTGCAGGAAACCCATGGGCTCTCCGATGTGTGCGGGCGGAAACGCGGATTCTAACCGACGCCGATTCAGTCTGCGCCGGGCGCGAGGCGCAACCGCTGGCCGATGCGCAAGGTGCCGTTCGCGCGCGGATTGAGCCGGCGCAGGTCGCGCAACGGGATCGAATGCCGGCGCGCGATGGCCGACAGCGTGTCGCCCGCGGCGACCACGTGGCTGCGCTGCGCTGCGGCTTGCGGCTGCGGATCGGCGAGGCTCGCGGGTTCCTTGCCCGGCAGCAGCAGCTGCGACGATGGGGCGACCGACGAGCCCGGCTCGAGCGCATTCGCGCGCGCGAGTACCTCGATGGGCACGCGGTGTTCGCTGGCCCAACTCGCGAGGGTGCCGCTGCGTCCGGCGCGCTGTTCGCGCCAGTCGGGCCAGAGCGAGGAGGGTATCTGCGCCGTGTTCACCGCGAACTGTTCTGCCGCGGGGGCAGGCAGCAGCAGTCGATGCGGCGCCGCGCCTGCCATGCGGTTGCGCCGGTGCGCGGCGTTCCAGCGGTGGAGGTCCGCGTGCGGAACGCCCGCGAGGCGCGCGGCGAGGCGCAGGTCCATCGCGGCCTCGAGTTCGACGGCCTGCAGCCGGTCTGCTTCCGAGGGTTCGGGCAATTCGACGCCGTGGCGCGCGGGATCCCCGACGATGCACGACAGCGCGAGCACGCGATCCAGGTGCTGGTGCGTGATCGGGCTCAGCGGCAGGCGCGAGAGTGCATCCGCATCGAGCCTGCGTTCGCCGAGGCCGTCGACGAGCTTGCGCACGCGGAACTCGCCGCTGTTGAAGGCCATGTCGGCGAGGCGCCAGTCGCCGAACAGCCGTTCGTATCGTTCGAGCAGGTCGAGCGCGGCGCGCGTCGAGGCGATCGCGTCGAGGCGCTCGTCGAAGTCCGCCCGCACTTCGAGACCCTGGCCGCGTGCGGTCGCTGGCATCAGCTGCCACATGCCCGCGGGCAGGTTGCCCTTCGATGGCAACGGCCGGTAGCCACTTTCGACGTAGGGCAGCATCGCGAGCTCGCCCGGGAGGTCGCGGCGTTCGATCTCGTCGAGCACGATCAGCAGGAACGGCAAGCCCTCGCGCCAGCTCGCCGCGAAGTGGCGTGGCGAACGCGTGTACTCGCGCGCGCGCCGCGCGACTTCGGGCCGATGGTTGCAGCCATCGAGCTGGAAGCGTGCACGCAGTCGTTCCCACGGAGACTGCACGACCGGCTCCACGGCAACCGGCGGAGGCGCTGGCGCGACGGCCACGACCTCGGGTGCATTCGCCGCAGGTGGCGGCGCCTTGGGTTCGGGGCGCGGCGCCTGGACCGCGCACGCGGCCAGCAGCAGCGC
>JAEYZH010000168.1 GCA_023430685.1 Pseudomonadota bacterium
TCCGAATAGAACCCGTCCACGAACGCATCCAGCCGCCGCTCCGCGATCGCCGCGCGCAGGCCGGCCATGAGCTCCTGGTAGTAATGCAGGTTGTGGATCGTCGCGAGCATCGGACCGAGCATCTCGCCGCAGCGGTCGAGGTGGCGCAGGTAGGCGCGGCTGAAGCCCGATCGGCAGGTGTGGCAGGCGCAGGCCTCGTCGAGCGGGCGCATATCGCGTTCGTACTTCGCATTGCGGATGCGCAGCACGCCATGGCGCGTGAACAGGTGCGCGTTGCGCGCGTTGCGGGTCGGCATGACGCAGTCGAACATGTCGACGCCGCGGCGCACCGCCTCGACGATGTCCTGCGGCCGCCCCACGCCCATCAGGTAGCGCGGCTTGTCGCGCGGCAGCAGCGGCTCGACCTGCTCGAGCGTGCGATTGCGCTCGTCCTCGGGTTCGCCGACCGCGAGTCCGCCGACCGCGTAGCCGTCGAAGCCGATCGCGGTCAGCGCCGCGGCCGAGCGCGCGCGCAATGCCGGATGGACGCCGCCCTGCACGATGCCGAACAGCGCATTCGGATTGCCGAGATCGTCGAACGCCCGTCGCGAGCGCTCGGCCCAGCGCAACGAGAGTTCCATCGAGTCGCGCGCCTGCGCCTCGGTCGCGGGATACGGCGTGCACTCGTCGAAGATCATCGCGATGTCGGAATCGAGCACGCGCTGGATGCGCATCGATTCCTCCGGCCCGAGGAACACCTTCGATCCGTCGACCGGCGATGCGAACGTGACGCCCTGCTCGGTGATCTTGCGCTTGTGCGCGAGGCTGAAGACCTGGAACCCGCCCGAGTCGGTCAGGATCGGCTTGGTCCAGCCGATGAAGCGGTGCAGGCCGCCGAAGTCGCCGATGACGTCGAGACCCGGACGCAGGAACAGGTGGAAGGTATTGCCGAGGATGATCTCGGCACCGAGCGCGACGAGGTCGCGCGGCAGCATCGCCTTGACCGAGCCATAGGTCCCGACCGGCATGAACGCGGGCGTCTCGATCGTGCCGCGCGCGAACGTGATGCGTCCGCGCCGCGCGGCGCCGTCGGTGGCGTGAAGGGTGAAATTCATGGGGCGAGGGGCGAGGGGCGAGGGAGGTGTGAAAGCTCTGCAGCAGCTGAAGTGTACTCGCGAGCCCCTAACACCTGGCCCCTCGCCCCTCGTCTCCGGCCCCTCGCCCCTGCTCTACCGGCCACACCAGCATCGCATCCCCGTACGAGAAGAACCGATAGCGTTGCTCGACCGCATGGCGGTAGGCGTCGAGCACGAATTCGCGTCCGGCGAACGCCGACACGAGCATCAGCAGGGTCGACTCGGGCAGGTGGAAATTGGTCAGAAGCGCATCGACGGTCGTGATGCGGTAGCCCGGGAAGATGAAGATCTGCGTCTCGCCCGCGAACGGCGCGAGCTGGCCGTCGCGCGCCGCGCTTTCGAGCGCGCGCACGACGGTGGTGCCGACCGCGACGACACGGCCGCCGTGCTCGCGCGTGCGCCGGATCTGCTCGACGAGTCCTGCGCCGACATTGAGCCACTCGCGATGCATCGCATGGTCCTCGATGCGCTCGGCGCGCACCGGCTGGAACGTGCCGGCGCCGACGTGCAGCGTGACGTAGCCCGACTCGATGCCGCGCGCCGCGAGCCGTTCCAGCAATGCCGCGTCGAAATGCAGCCCCGCGGTCGGCGCGGCGACCGCGCCCGCCTCGCGCGCGTACACGGTCTGGTAGCGCTCCTGGTCCGCCGCTTCGGCATCGCGCGCGATGTACGGCGGCAGCGGCATGCGCCCGACGCGCGACAGCAGTTTCTCGAGCGGCTCGACGACATCGAAGCGCAGGCGGAAGAACGTACCCTCGCGCGCGAGCACTTCGACCTCGCTGCCGTCCTGCAGCACGATCCGCGCACCCGGCCTCGGCTTCTTGCTGACGCCGAGCTGCGCGAGCGCCTCGTGCGTGCCGCTGATGCGCTCGATCAGGATCTCGACCGCCCCGCCACTGGCCTTGCGTCCGAACAGCCGCGCAGGCAGCACGCGCGTGTCGTTGAACACGAGCAGGTCGCCCTCGCGCAGCAGCTCCGGCAGTTCGACGAAGCGGCGATCCTCGATGCGTCGAGAAGCGCCATCGGCGAGCAGCAACCGGCTGCCCGAGCGCTCGGGCAGCGGCGCCTGCGCGATCAGCTCGGGCGGCAGGTCGAAGTGGAAGTCGTGCTTGTTCAAGGCCGGGAATCGGGAATAGGGAATCGGGAATGGTAAGAGCAGTGCGAAATCCCTGCACCTCGCGCCCGACGTGCCGAGAACTGCCCTGGGTTTCATATTCCCCGTCCCTCGTCCCTCGTCCCTCTCCCTATTCCCCGCTCCTCACAACCACCCCTTCTGCCGCGCCAGCCGGTACGCCTCGATGCGGTTGCCGACGCCGAGCTTGCCGATCGCTTCGGAGAGGTAGTTGCGCACGGTGCCATGCGAGAGGTTCAGGCGTTCGGCGATCTCGCCCGCGGACAGGCCCTCGCCCGCGAGGCGCAGCAGCTGGCGTTCGCGGTCATTGAGCGGATCGGCTTCCGACCACGCGCCCATCGCGAGCTGCGGGTCGATCGCGCGGCCGCCGCGGTGCACCGTGCGCAGCGCCTCCGCGAGTTGCGTCGCCGGCGCATCCTTGAGCAGGTAACCGCCGACGCCGGCTTCGAGCGCGCGGCGCAGGAAGCCAGGCCGCGCGAACGTGGTCAGGATCACGACCTTGCACGGAAGTTCGTGGCGCTTCACGCGCTGGGCGAGTTCGAGACCGGTCAGGCCAGGCATCTCGATGTCGGTCACGAACACGTCGGGCGCGCAATGCTGCAGCAGGCGCCAGGCTTCCTCGCCATCGGCAGCCTGGCCGACGACCTCGATGTCGGGCTCGAGGCCGAGCAACGCGGACAACGCGCCGCGCACCATCGCCTGGTCTTCGGCCAGCAACACCCGGATCACGCCCCGCCTCCTGTTCGGTGAAACCGTGCGGACTGTAGCGCATACGCACCGGGTGGCGCCGCTGGTCCATGCGCGCGCCGAGGCGCTACGCTAGCGCGCCGGCAGCCGCTGGCAGACGAAGGGGGAAGGAATGGAAATCAGCAACCTCGAAGCGATCCCGGGCAAGACCACGGTGCGCCACCTCGGCCTCGTGCAGGGCTCGACCGTGCGTGCCAAGCATGCGGGCCGCGACATCCTCGCGGGCCTCAAGAACATCGTCGGCGGCGAACTCAAGGCCTACACCGAACTGCTGATCGAGTCGCGCGATGAAGCGACCGCGCGCATGCTGCAGCAGGCGAAGGCAGTCGGCGCGAACGCCGTCGTCAACGTGCGTTTCTCGACCTCCAACATCACCGCCGGTGCGGCCGAAGTCATGGCCTACGGCACCGCCGTCGTGGTGCAGTAGCGATGGAGTTCCTGATACAGGTCGGCTTCTTCGTCGCGCTGCTCGCGATCGGGCTCGTGTTCGGCCGGATCGCCGAACAGCGGCATTTCCGCGAGCTTGCGCAGGCCGAACGGCAGCTCGCGCCCATCCTCGTGTTCAACGAACGCACGCCACCACCGGACGAGTACCGGCGCACGCGCCTCGTCACCGGATCGGTCGTGATCGCGGAGGACTATTTCAAGCGGATCGCGGCCTCGCTCGCGAGCCTGGTCGGCGGGCGCCTCGGGGTGTACGAATCGCTGATGGATCGCGGGCGCCGCGAGGCGATCGTGCGCATGAAGCGCAATGCGCAGAAGATCGGCGCCACGATGGTGTTCAACGTGCGCTTCGAGACCGCGTCGCTGTCCGAGGACCACCGCAGGCAACCGCTGTTCTCGGCCGAGTTCCTCGCCTACGGCACGGCGCTCGTCCCCGCGAGTGCACCACCGCCACCGACATCGGACGGCGTCGAGTCACGGCTCGAGGCACGCGGTTGAGATCCCGCCCGCGCCGGCGCGGATCCGCGCGATGAGCTACGAGAACCCGCCCGTTCCGCATGAGGTCAATGTTTCGCGCGAGAGCCCGCTCGCGCAGTTCCTGCGGCTGTGCGCGGGCATCAGCCTGTGCATCGTGATCGGCAGCGCGTTGCTGTGGCTCACCGGCGGCTGGCTTGCGCGGCGCATCCCGTACGCGACCGAACAGGCGATGGTCGGCAGCCGTGTGTTCGGCTTCGACCTGCTCGACGCGGGCGATGGCGACGCGCCGGATGCGGCGCATGCACGCATCGAGTCGTACCTGGCGGAGCTGGTAGCGCGCCTCGCGCCGCGCATGGACCTGCCCGAAGGCATGGTGCCGATCGTGCATCTTGCCGATTCGGATACGCCGAATGCATTCGCGACGCTCGGCGGACACCTGATCGTGACGCAGGGCCTGTACCGGCGCATGCCGAGCGAGAACGCGCTCGCACTGGTCCTCGCGCACGAACTCGGCCATCTGCGCGCGCGCGATCCGATTTCGGCGATCGGTGGTGGTGCTTCGATCGCGTTGCTGATGGCCGTGCTCGCGGGCGACGGCCATGGGCTGCTGCCGCAGCTCGCGCGGCTCGTCACGCTCGGCTATTCGCGGGCAGTCGAGCGACGTGCGGACGAAGCCGCGCTCGCGGCCGTCATTTCGCTCTACGGACATGCGCGCGGCACCGACGCGGTCTTCCGCGTGCTCGCCGACCATCGCATTGGACCCGGCCAGGGGCCGACGCTGTTCTCGACCCATCCCGCGGACGCCGCACGCATCGCGCGCATGGAAGCGGCGGCGGCAGCGACGGCGGGCGACGCCGTGCTGACGCCGCTGGAAGTCGAGGTAGACGCGGAGTGAATGCTGGGCCACGCGGCACCGCAATCCGTTCGCGCTGAGCGCAGCGACCGAAGGTCGCGGAGTCGAAGCGCACGCATGCGACACACCGCGGCCTGGCCCTTCGACTCCGGCCTCCGGCCTGCGCTCAGGGCGAACGGCATTTCCGGGTCCGTTCGCGCTGAGCGCAGCGATCGAAGGTCGCGGAGTCGAAGCGCACGCGTGCGACGACACGGCTGCACACGCTTGCGACGACACGGCGGCCTGGCCCTTCGACTCCGGCCTCCGGCCTGCGCTCAGGGCGAACGGCATTTCCGGGTCCGTTCGCGCTGAGCGCAGCGACCGAAGGTCGCGGAGTCGAAGCGCACGCATGCGACGACACGGCTGCACACGCTTGCGACGACACGGCGGCCTGGCCCTTCGACTCCGGCCTCCGGCCTGCGCTCAGGGCGAACGGATACTTCGACACCGTTCGCGCTGGGCGCAGCGACCGAGGTCGCGGAGTCGAAGCGCACGCGTTCCGTGCACGATCAGGGCTCAGGATCCGAGGGCCGCAGGTGTCGTGGTCGCCGCCGGCCATGGCTTCAAGGGCAGCCTCGCCACGACGCACGTGCCACTGCCGCGCACGGAGTCGATGTCGAGGCGCCCGTCGAGCACGGCGAGGCGCTCGCGCATGCCGGTCAGTCCGTTGCACGCGACCGCGGGCGCGCCATTGCCGTCGTCACGCACCTCCAGCACGACCTCCTGCCCATCGATCTCCACTTCGATCCGCACCGAGCTGGCCTGTGCATGCCGCTGCACGTTCGTGACCGCCTCCCGCACGACCAGCGCGAGCGTGGTCTCGATCTCCGGCGGCATCGGCACGTCGGCAAGGTCGTACGCGAGGTGCGTGCCACACGACTCCAGCAGGAGCTTCGCCGACGCCAGCTCGGCCGCGAGGCCGGCCGCGCGGATGCCGGTGACCGCCCGGCGCACCTGGCCGAGCGCGTCGCGCGCGACGCGTTCGACGTCGACGATCTCGCGTCGCGCGGCGAGTGCGTCGCGATCGAACAGCCGCACCGCGAGTTCGGCCTTCAGCGTGATCAGCGACAGGGTGTGGCCGAGCAGGTCGTGCAGGTCGCGCCCGATCCGCTCGCGCTCGGCCAGCGCCGCGAGCCTGCGCACTTCGTCGTGGCTGAGCTTGAGCTCGGCCTGGCGTTGCCGTTTCTCGCGCTGGTGGTGGTTCGCGACGCAGATCGCGGTCGCGACCAGCGCGGTGATCGCGACCGAAATCACGACGAATCGCGTCGGCCATCGGAGGATCCACGCGAGCTCGATCGTGAACCATGCGAGCCCGCCGAAGATCGACGCGATCGACGCACGCAGCGGGATGCCACTCGCAGGCAGCAACGCGCCCGCGTAGATCAGGTAGGTGTTTGCACCCGTGTTGAACGGGACGAGCATGAAGCCGAGCAGCGCGATCGCGCCCGCCAGCACGAGGATGCGACGCCCGCATTGCCACAGCGCGCGGAAGTACAGCGGGAGGAACACGGCGATGCTCGCGATCGTGACCGGCAGCCAGTCCCGGACCGGCGCGTTGTTCCAGTTCATGAACAGGAAGCCGAGGTAGAGCAGGCTCCACAGCGGTGCGCTGCCCTCTTCCTCGATGAAGCGACTCGGCAGCACGCGCGCGCGCAGGCCGCGCAGGCTTCGAAACGGATCGGTCACGGCATCGGCCTCGTTCGCTCGCTGGATGATAGTGCCTGCACGGGTCGATCGCCCTATCCGCGCACGAGCCGCCAGCGCGCGAGCATGAGGAACAGCGCGGTGGTCGCGACGAGCGCGAGCACATGCCCGCCGGACCCCGCGGACGCGCCCTGTCCCACGGCCGCGAGCGCGAGGCGGCCGAGGTGCCACGCCGGCCACAGCGGCGCGAGGTCACCGACGAGCGGCGGCAGGACGTGCAGCGGGAACCAGAGCCCGGACAGGAACGCCATCGGCAGGTAGATGAGGTTCGCGATGGCGGGCGCGCCTTGCCCGTCGACGACGCAACCGACGAACAGGCCGATCGCGCAGAACGGCAGCACGCCGAGCACGTCGGCCGCGAACAGCATCGCCCATGCCGAAGGCGCGAGTTGCACGCCGCCGATCGCGATCGCGACCACCGCCATGATCGCGAAGATCACGGCGGCGAACAGCATCGCCATCGCGAGCTTGGCGGCGAGCCAGGCACCCGGCGGCATCGGCATCGCGCGCTTGAGCGCATGCCAGCCGCGTTCGCGGTCGAGCGCGACCGTCACGCCGAAACCGAACAGGCCCGGCGCCATCACCCCGAACACGTTGTAGGTCGCGAGCAGGTACACCGCGGGCTGGTACGCGCCGGTCGCCGACGCGCGCGCGAGCATCACGCCGAACAGCAGGTAGAACATCGGCGGGAACAGCAGCGTCGGCAGCACGAACGCGGGCGTGCGCAGCATGCGCAGGAATTCGAGTTTCGCCTCGAGTGCGTAGCAGCGCAGCAGGTCGACGCGCGGCGCCGTGGCGGTGGCGGCATTCATGCGGCGCTCCTCGTGATCTCGGTGAAGACGTCGGCAAGCCCTGCACGCAGTACCTCGAGTTCTCCGAGGTCCGCGTCCGCGTGCAACAGGCGCCGAACCAGCGGCTCGGGCGGATCGACGACGAGTTCGAGCCGCTCGCCCGTGCGCCGCGCGCTGCGCACGCCGGGCCAGGTTGCGACGTCCGCCGCATCGAGCGTGCTGCGGCAACGCACCGTGCAGGCCGCGATGCGCGCACGCAGCGCGTCGCGCCCGTCGTCGGCGACGAGGCGGCCTCGCGCGAGCACGGCGACCCGCGTCGCGAGCGTCTCGGCCTCGCCGAGATCGTGGGTCGTCAGCACGACCGCGCAGCCTTCCCCGGCCATCGCCCCGATCGCCTGCCACAGCAGGCTGCGCGCCTCGATGTCGAGGCCGGCGCCGGGTTCGTCGAGGAACATCAGGCGCGGGCGTCCGCAAAGCGCGAGCGCGAACTGCACGCGCCGCTGCTGGCCGCCCGAGAGGGCGCCGTAGCGCCGCTTCATGAGTCCGCCGAGCCCTGCCAGTTCGACGCACTCGGCTTCGGTGCGCGGCGCGGGGTAGCAGCTGCGCGCATGCGCGAGCAGTTCGCGCACGTGCAGCGGCGATGGCAGTTGCGCCTCCTGCAGCATCACGCCGGTCAGGCGCCGCGCCGAGAGCATGCGCGGCGAGCGACCGAACAGGCGCGCATGGCCCGCGTGCGGCTCGAGCAGGCCGAGCCAGCACGCGATCGCGGTGCTCTTGCCGGCGCCGTTCGCCCCGAGCAGCGCGAGCACCTCGCCCGCGTGCACGGCGAGATCCACGCCGTCGAGTGCGACCGTCGCGCCGTGTCGGCGCACCACGCCCTCGAGTTCGGCGCAGGGTTCGGTGGTCGCTGCCTGCATGGGTCCACTCCCGTCCGGATGCACGAGGCCATTCTGCGCGAACGCCTGCGCGTCCCCCAGAATCGCGCATCACGCAAGCGGCATGACGGCTGTCATGCCGTCCGCGAGGTGCCCCGGGGTCGGGCGGGGTACCGGGGCCGCGCCCCTTGTGGTACATTGGCGGCCTGCTTTTTCCCATTCCAATCAACAGGTAATGCGCGCGTGCCCGCACCGGTTCCGGGGCGGGCACGCGCCGTTTGCGAGGAGGTTTCGATGAACCCGATGCTGGCCAAGCTCAAGGAAATGCGCGAGTTCGACGGCGCGGTACGCACGCGCGGGCTGCCGGACGCGGTCATCGGCGACTTCCTCGAGCGCGATCCCGCGCTGACCGAAGCGATCGACGAGGCGTATGCGGCGCACCTCGCATTGCGTTCGTGCATGTCCGACTTCCTGCACCTCGACGAGGCCGAGCAGATCCGACAGGCGCAGGCCGACTTCGTGAACTTCTATTCCGATGACGGCGTGAATCCCTACGTCGCGCTCGCCGCACACGGTCCGTGGCTGGTCACGCTCAAGGGCGCGGTCGTGTACGACGCGGGTGGCTACGGCATGCTCGGCTCCGGACATGCGCCGAAGGCGATCCTCTCGGTGCTGGGCCGTCCGCAGGTCATGGCGAACGTGATGACGCCCAACCTCTCGCAGCTGAAGTTCGGCAAGGCGCTGCGCAAGGAGATCGGCCAGACGCGCGGCGGCTGCCCCTACGAGCGCTTCATGTGCCTCAACTCGGGCTCCGAGTCGGTCACGCTCGCCTCGCGCATCATCGACGTCAATGCCAAGCTCATGACCGATCCCGGCGCGCGCCACGCCGGTCGCACGATCAAGCGCCTCGCGGTGAAGGGTGCGTTCCATGGCCGCACCGAGCGCCCGGCGCTGTACTCGGACTCCTCGCGCAAGGCCTACGACACGCATCTGGCGAGCTACCGCGGCGAGACCAGCGTGCTGACGGTCGAGCCGTACAGCGTGGAGCAGCTGCGCCAGGCCTTCGCCGACGCCGACCGCAACGGCTGGTTCATCGAGGCGGTGTTCATCGAGCCGGTGATGGGAGAAGGCGATCCCGGACGCGGCGTGACGCCGGAGTTCTACGCCGCCGCGCGCGAACTCACCGCCGCGCACGGCAGCCTGCTGCTCGTCGATTCGATCCAGGCCGGCCTGCGTGCGCACGGCGTGCTGTCATTCGTCGACTACCCGGGCTTCGAAGCGTTCGACGCTCCGGACATGGAAACCTATTCGAAGGCGCTCAACGCGGGCCAGTACCCGCTGTCGGTGCTTGCGCTGTCGGCACGCGCCGCCGCGCTCTACCGCAAGGGCATCTACGGCAACACGATGACCGCCAATCCGCGCGGCCTCGACGTCGGCTGCGCGGTGCTCGCGGGGCTCACGCCCGAACTGCGCGAGAACATCCGCGCGCGCGGGCGCGAATTCGTCGCCAAGCTCGGCAAGCTCGCGACCGAGCTTCCAGGCTACATCACCAAGGTGCAGGGC
>JAEYZH010000094.1 GCA_023430685.1 Pseudomonadota bacterium
CCCCCGGAGCTCGCCCACGTCAGCGCGGCCGCGGCCCCGCCACGTGCACGCGACGTCTTCGTCTACTTCATCGGCGCCGCGAAGGTGCGCAATCCCGCCGCCGCGATCGCGCTGATCGAGCGCCTGCGGAAAGCGGCAAACTGAAACGCGCACGCGCGCACGACACGGGGGACGCGCGGAAGCGGTCGCCCGCGCGCGCCGGCCGCTCACCAGCGTGCGAGCAGGTCCACGCGCAACCGATCGGTGTAGTCGTCGAGGCCGTCGCGGCGCTCGTGGAAACCCGATGCGCGCAGGCTCCAGGTGTCGTCCAGGCCGTAGCCGGCCCAGAGCATGTGGCCGTGCGTCGCGCTGTGGAACCACCAGTCGTCGGAATTGAACGCGGCCATCACCGCGTCGCGTTCGATGTCCTGGTAGGCATAGCCGAACTCCCAGGCTCGCGCGCGCATCGCATCGCCGGCCACGAGGCTTGCGCGCACGCCCCGGCGGCGCTCGTCCGCGCCGAGGTTGCGCACGACATCGAGTCGCGCCTCAATCGGCCATTCCGGCGTGCCGCTGCGGCCGACCAGTTGCAGGTCGAGCAGGCGATAGTCTTCGACGAGGCGGCCCGCCACGATCGTGTTGGTGCGCGCGAGGCCTTGCCGCGCGAGTTCATCCAGGCGGGAGAAGCCGAGGTAGCTGACGAGGATCGCGGCGCTGGTCGGCGCGCCTTCATGCCAACGCCACGCGATCTGCGCCGCGGCGATGCGCGATTCGTCGCCGTAGAGCGCCTGCCCCGCGAGCCAGCCGGCGCCGAGCTGCAGGCGATCGTAGTCGCCGAGCGCGATCGAGTGCTCGATCGTCGCGCCCGCCGGCCGCAGGTCCGGGTCCCACACCATCGGCGAGAGTTCGAACGCGAGCGGCGCCTTGCCGAGCAGCACGCTCGTCGATTCACCCGCATGCCAGCGCACGAGCAGGCGGTCGAGGCCGATGCCGTCGCTGCGCTCGTTGTCGTTGTTGCGCCGATTGTCGCGGTTGTGGTCGCTGCCGAGCGCCAGCCGCAATGCACCCGTCACTTCCCAGGCGGGCCCCGGCATCCAGCTGCCGCCGATGCGCAGGCGCGAGCGCCAGCGATCGAAATCCGCGCGCCCGCCCGGCAATCCTTCGACATGGTCGTAGCCGACCCAGGCCTCGCCGAACCATACGACGCGCTCGTTCGAATCGGCATCCGCGGGCGCATCGAGGATCGCGTCCTGGGCGCCGGCCTGGCCACCGCCGAGCAGCAACGCAATCGCCATGCCGGCGCCGAGCGTGAGGGCGTGGCTCATGCGCGCAGCGCCGTCAGCGCGAGGTGCAGGTCCTGCGCCGAGGCGTACCGCTCTTCTCGATTGCAGCGCAGGCAGCGCAGGATCACCGCCTCGAGCTCGGGCGGCATTTCCGGCCACAGTTGCGACGGCCGCACGGGTTCGTTGCGCATCTGCGCCTGGTAGATCTCCATCGTGCTGCCTCCGGGGTACGGCAATCCGCCGCAGAACATCTCGCTCATGACGACACCGCAGGCGTACAGGTCGCCGCGCTCGTCGACGTCGTCGCCGAGCAGCTGTTCGGGCGCGCAGTAGTTCGGCGTGCCGACGAAGGTTCCGGGCTCGGTGTGCCCCTGGCCGTCGCGCCGCACCGGTCGCGCAATGCCGAAGTCCATGAGCTTGGCGTTGCCATTCGCTTCCAGGATCAGGTTCTCGGGCTTGATGTCACGGTGCAGGACGCCGACCGCGTGCGCTGCGGCGAGCCCGGCCGACAGTTGCCGCGCGATGCGCAGCGCGGCCGAATACGGCACGCGCCGGGTTTCGCCGAGCAGGTAGCGCAGCGTCAGGCCGCGCACGTACTCCATCGAGATCCACGAACGCCCGTCGGCCTCCCCGAAGTCGAAGGTGCGCAGCACGTTCGGATGCGTGATGCGTCGCGCGAGCTTGATCTCGCTCTTGAGGCGCTCGAGCTGCACCGTGTCGACGAGCACGCCCGGGCGCAGCATCTTCAATGCGACGATGTCGTCGAGCTCGAGGTCGTGGGCCTTGTAGACCACGCCCATGCCACCCGCGCCGAGCTCGGAAATGATGCGATAGCGGCCGCCGAGCAGCGAGCCGGATGCGAGCCGGTCGCTGCCGCGCCTCGCCTCCACCGGTCGCACGCGCGTGGTCTGCGCGGCAACCGGCGCCGGCAGCGCTGACGCGGACAGTGCGTAGTAGCGCTTGCCGCTGTAGGCGCCCTGCGCCGCCCCTAGCGCACCTGCAGGCAGGGTCGCCGCGAGTGCGTCGCCCGCGCTTCGCGCGAGCAGCAACTGCCCGGGCAGCGCGTCCGCGAGCAGGCGATCGATCTGCGCGGTCGCCGGGCCGAGCACGAGCCGCACGCGCGCAGCATCATCGCCGACGCTCGTGCAGAGCAGTTCGCCATCGGCGAGCGCGCCGGCGGGCTTGACGATGCCGCTGCGCGCGCATTCATGCAGCACGCTGGCCCAGGCCGTGGTCGCGTCGCGCAATCGATCCGCGCCTTCGAACACCAGCCGCCAGCGCGCCGCACCGGCCGGCGACACCTGCGCGCCCTGCGCGGACGCGGCCGACTGCAACAGCGCCTGTGCGCGCTCGACGACCGCGGCGGCGTCCGCGGCGGGCAGCGCCGCATCGGCGGCGCCGAGCAACTGGCGGAACTCGATGCCGAGCACCGCGAGGGTATGGCGCCGCGGGGGTTCGGATGCGGACACCGACTGCGGGACCTCGGTCGCGGCCTCCGCGGCGGGCTCGGGCAGGAACCGCGCGAGATGCCCGACGTAGCCTTCCATGTCGCTCTTCTCGCGCAGGTCCGACAGCAGCGAGTCGAACGCACGCGCGAGCCGTCCGAGTTCGCCGCTGTCGCCCGAATCGATGCGGCGACCGTAGTCGCCGGCCGCCGCGGCTTCGGCCGCCTCGGCCATCTCGCCGACGGGTTTCAGCACGCGCCGCGCGAGCAGCAGCGACAACAATAACGCGATCACGAGCGAGGCGAGCCCCGCGATCACCACGCCGTTGAGCAGCGCGCGGTAGTCGGCGGTGATCTGGTCGCTGGAAGCGAGCACCCCGACGGTGCCGAGTGCGGGCTCCGCCGCTGCCGCCGTCGGCGCGAAGCGCGCGACCCATTCCTCGCCTGCGAGCGCAAGCGGGCGGTCCCCGGTCGCGGCAATGCCCGCGGAGGCGACCGCGCGCTGCAGTTCGTCCGCCGCGGCCCGTTCGAGCGAACTGGCGACCAGCCGCGGCTTGCCCTCGCCCGGCAACCAGTACGCGACGTCGGCGCCCGCGACCTGCGCGATCGAAGACGCGAGCGCATCGTCGACGTCGAGCGCGACGAGCAGGAAACCGACGAGGTCCTGGCGCTGCGCGAGCGGCACCACCGCGGCCTGCAGCAGGCGGTCGCCCTGGCGCCAGTAACCGCTGAACGGTGCGGTTTCGCGCAGCGCCGCGGCGACCAGGGGGTCGTCGGCCATCGAGCGTTCGAATGCTTCGGCCTCGTCGCTGCTCGCGAGCACGTTGCCGCCCGCATCGAGCAGCACCGCGACATCGAGCGCGAATTCGCGCGCGCGCTCGCCGAGCAGGTCGCGCATCGAACCCGTGTCGGGGGCGCCTGCATCGCCGAGCCCCGGCAGGGTCTCGCTGCTGCCCGCATCGCCGATGTACTTGACGAAATCCGCATCCGCGGCGATCAGCCGCGCGGCCATCTGCACCTGTTCGAGCCGGCGCTGCGCGAACTCGCGCTGCACGCCGGCGCTGGTGTCGAGCGCCTTGCCGACCGCGTGGCCGGCGATGCGCCGGCCCTGCACCTGGGTCAACACGACCGCGGCCACGATCGCGAACACGATCAGCAGCGCGATGCCGATGAACAGGCGCAGCGCGAGCGGAAGCGCGGAGCCGCGCTGGTACCGGCCGGTTTCAGTAGCCGCCATCATTGCCGCGCCCGTAGGGTTTGCCGAACTTGTTCATGTGCGCCGGAATGCGCTTGAAGCGCAAGTCCAGGCGTACGTCGAGCGCGGACTGGCGGCCCGCGTCGACGCGGGCCTGCCACGGCGTCGCGCGGTCGTGCCAGACGACCAGGTCTCCCGGCCCCGGCGGGACATCCGCGAGGCGGAAGCGGCCGTCGCTCGAGGGGCGCGTGAAGTGCGGCGTGTCGAGCACGAGGATGTGGCCGACCATCGAATGGTGCACGTTGCAATAGACGCGCACGTAGCCCGCTCGCGGGAAGTCGACCGTATGCTCCTCGCCCGCGCCATACAGCCCGACGTCGAACGCATTGCCCTTGGAGGTCGAGAACGCGTTGTGCAGGATCGGGTCCTGGTTCGGGAAACTGACCTTGCTGCCCGCGACGATCGGCAGGATGCGCGGCTCGAAACGCTTGCGCGACGTGCGCATCTCGAACGCCTGCGCCTGGGGTTTCAGTCGCGGCGGCGTCGCCGGCCGGAAGTAGACGACCGCATCCGCGGCTTCCTCGGCGCGCAATGGCTTGCCGTCGACGACCAAGGCGACCTGGCCCTCGAGCACCGCGGCAGCGGCCGGCGCGGTGGCCAACAGCATCACGCACAACGCCCAGCTGCGCATCGCCCCTCCCGAACCGCCTGCGCCGACACCAGAGTGTAGCGGCAGCGCGGTGCGCGCACGCAAGCCCCCGCGCCGAGCGCCGCGGAGCGGGCGCGGCCCACGCGTCCGGGAGCCGGCGCCGCGGCTCAGACAGCCTGCCACGGATGGCGCGCGAGCGCCGCTTCGAGCAACGCGATCCAGTCCTGCCCGATGCCGAACCCGACGTCGTCGATCGCGGCGAGCGGCAGCACCGCGCGCGCGGAATTGGTCAGGAATGCGCCGCCGAAGCTCGCGGCCTCCGCGAGCGCGACGCGCCTGCTCGTACTCGCCACGCCGTTCGCGGCGAGCCCGGCCTTCAGCAGCTGCATCGAGATCCCCGCGAGCGCGGGCGCATCCGGCCAGACGAAACCCGCACCGTCGAAGAAGCCGACGTTCCAGATCGAGGCCTCGGCAATTGCCCCGCCGCCGTCGACGAATAGCGCATCGTCGAATCCAGCGCCTTGCGCGCGCCGCTTCTGCAGGAACAAGCCGAAGGTTCCGACGTGCTTGATGTGCGGCGCGTCGCGCAGCCACGCGACGCTGCGCACGCGCGCCGATGCGAGGACCGGCGCGGGCGCCGGCGACGTCGTCACCAGCACGTCGGGTTCGACCGCGCGATCCAGCCGCGCGCGATCGAGTGCGCGCGAGAACACGTTGACGCGCAGCGTCGTCGGGCCCGCGACCCGCGCGATCGCCTGGCGCATCCACTCGCGCGTGCGGGTGCGATCGAGCGGGGTGCCGAACAGCTCCAGCGTCGCGCCGGCGAGCCGGTCCAGGTGCAGGTCCAGGCCCTGCACGCATCCGTCCTGCACGCGCATCGAGGTGAAGTGGCCATAGTTGTCGAGGACGAGGTGGCGCAGGTCGTCCACGCCGGCGGCACGGCCATTGAGTTCGCAGCAGCGGGCATTCATCGATTGTCGCGATCCGGCAGGGTCACGCCGCGCAGGATCGCACGGCATGCCGTTGCATACGCGAATAGAATGCGCGACCCGCCAACCGCGCCGCCTTCCCGCACCGTGAATCCGCTCTCGCCCGCCACCCGCGCCCAGTTGCAGATCCACTTCTGCGTCCTGCTGTGGGGATTCACCGCGATCCTCGGCAAGCTCATCACGCTCGCGGCGCTGCCGCTGGTGCTCTGGCGCATGCTGATCGTGGTCGCCGCGCTCGTGCTGGTACCGCGCGTCTGGCGCGGCCTGCTCGCGCTGTCGCCGCGACTCGTGCTCGCCTACTGCGGCATCGGCGTGCTGGTCGCGTTGCACTGGCTGACGTTCTACGGCGCGATCAAGCTCGCGAACGCCTCGGTCGGCGCGACCTGCATCGCGCTCGCGACGCCGATGACTGCGCTGGCCGAACCCTGGCTCGCGCGCAGGCGCTTCTCGGCGACCGAGCTCATGCTCGGCGTCGCGGTGCTGCCGGGGGTCGTGCTCGTCGTCGGCGGCGTGCCGGGATCGATGCGGCTCGGCATCGCGATCGGCGCGCTGTCGGCGCTGCTCGTCGCGCTGTTCGGCTCGCTCAACAAGCGCCTGGTCGAACATGCCGATCCGCTCACCGTGACCGCGCTCGAGCTCGGCGCAGGCACGGTCGCGCTCGCCCTGCTCGCCCCCGCCATGCCGCTGCTGTTTCCCGCATTCGACGGCGCCATTCTCGAGTGGCCGGACGCGCGCGACGCGCTGCTCCTGCTCGTGCTCGCGCTGGCGTGCACGCTGCTGCCGTTCGCGCTCGCGCTGGTCGCGCTGCGCCACATGAGCGCATTCGCGGCGCAGCTTGCGACGAACCTCGAGCCCGTCTACGCGATCGTGCTCGCGGCGCTGCTGCTCGGCGAACAACGCGAACTCACGCCGCTGTTCTACGCGGGGGCGGCGATCATCCTCGGCGCGGTGTTCGTGCATCCCTTGATCACGCCCCCGAAGCGGATCGCACAACCCGAACTGCTCGGCACCGCCGAGGCCAAGGGTGTCGCCGAGTAGCACCGCATCGCGCGCGACTTCGCGCCATGGCGCTTCGCGGATCCTGCGACGCACGCGCGATGGATCAGCGACAGCGCGGTGGCCACGCCGGATCGGCTCCTGCTTCGAGGTCGACTACGTACAGCTCGCCGGATCGTTCGCGATCCGCCTGCGCGAACAGGAGTCGTCGCCCGTCCGGTGACAGCAGCGGGCCGACCTGGAACACGTGGTCGCGCGCGGCGACTCGCCCGCGCTCCTTCCAGGCATCGCCCTGCCGATCGTAGACATAGAGGTGCGAGCGATCGCCGCGGTCGGCGACGACGACGAGCACGCGCCCGTCGCGGGAGATCTCGGCCTCGTACTCGTTCGCGGCGCTGCTGACCGGCGCGCCGACGTTCGCGACCTGCCAGCCGCCTTTGCCGTCGGGCGTCGCGACGTAGATGTCGCCTTGTCCCAATCCGCCGGCGCGACTCGAGCCAAAGAGCAGTCGGCCGTCCGGCATCGGACGCGGCAGCAGCTCGGAGCCCGCCGAATTCACCGGCTCCGGCAGGCGCCTCGGCATGCCCCACTCCGACCCGCGCGTCGCGCGTTCGACGACCCAGATGTCGAGGTCGTCCGGATCGGCCGCGCCGCGGTTGGAGACGAAGTAGAGGCGAAGGCCGTCGGCCTCCAGCGCAGGATCCGATTCGAGCGTAGGCACCGGCGCCGCGAACGCGGGCTCGACCGGACGGCTCCACTGGCCGTTGCGGCATTCCGACTGCAGCAGGCGATAGCCGCCGAAGCCCCGATCAGCGCGGAAGAAATACAGCTCGCGGCCGTCGGCCGAAAAGGTCGGGGAGGATTCGTACTGGTCGCTCGACAGTGTCGCCGGCGTCCAGTGCCGTGGCTGAGATCCGGTCGGCGCCGCGTGCGCGGACATCGCACACGTGTACAGCAGGAGGACCGACGACATCGTGGCGATTCGCCCCGGATGCGGACGGGTCAGGCTCATCGGCGACACCTCGCGAGGAACGACGACGCGATGGTCGCACGCGGCGCGCCCGATCGCGTCGGCATTCCTGCGCGATCGCGACCTCAACCGGCATCGAAGCCGTCGTCGAAGATCGCATCCGGCTGCCGCTCGTAGGCGCCGATGTCGACCTGGCCCGCGCGCGGCATGCCGCGCTGGTCCGTGGCCGGCGCGCCGGTTGCGCTGCCGCTGTCGAGCGCGGGACTGCCGGGGCCGATCGCCATCGTCATCGTGCGGCCTCCGTTCATCGCGGGATCGTCCAGCGCGGCCGCCGCGAAGGTCGTGCCCGGCGCAACCGCGGCTTCCTGCTGGCCGCCCGAGCCCGGGCGCACGAGCGGCCACTGCAGGTTCGCCGCGCCGATCGCGGCCGGATGCAGCATCGCCCACGGGTTGTATGCGTTGCCGCCGGTATTGCCTTCGAACACGACGTCGCGCAACGTCAGCGCGGCGCCACTGTCGTTCGCGATGCCGCCGGCGAAGCAGACGCCGCAGGGCGCATGGTTGCGTGCGATCGTGAGGTTCTGCAGCAGCAACGCGGACGCCCCGGAGATCGCGATCGCGCCGCCGAGGCCATTGGTCGCGACATTGCCCGTGAATGTCGAGTTCACGATGCTGCCCTGGAGCACGCCGCCGGCGCCGAACAACGCGAGCCCGGCGTAGCCCGACGCGGTGTTGTCGCGGAACGTGCTGCCGCTGATCGTGACGGGACTGCCCTGGATGTAGGCGCCACCCGCGAGCTTGTCGCCCGCGGCGCTCGCGTTGCCGTCGAAGGTCGTGTCCTCGATGCGCGTGTGCGAGGCCGCGCCGTAGGTCACCGTGAACAGGCCGCCGCCGTATGCGTTGGCGACGTTGTCGATCACGCGCGTGCGGCACAGGTTGACGTTGCGAGCGTCGCCATCGACGCCGATCGCGCCGCCGTTGCCGCCGTTGCCGGGATTGCCGCCGTTGCCGGTCGCGTGGTTCGCGCCGAACCCGCTGTCGAACACGTCCACGCGGGCGGAACCGAGCGAGTACAGCGCGCCTCCGTTCGCGCCCGAGTTGCCCTCGAATTGCGAGCGCACCACGGACAGCGCCGAGGCGCCGACCACGTAGACCGCGCCGCCTCCGCCATCCTGCGCGACCTGGATCGCGTGGTTGTCCTGGAATCGCAGGTCGAACAGCCGGATCGCGACGGCCTGCCACGGCCCGCCGCTCGCCTTGTACAGCGCCGCGCCGCTGCCACCCGGCGTCGAGCCCTGCACGAGCGCGCCGTTGCGCAGCACGAATTCGTACGTGAGGTTGGACGGATTGCGCACTTCGATCACGCGTCGCGCGCCGCCACCGGAGAGGCGCGCGCCGCCGAGATCGAGGTGGGTCGCGCGCGTGACTTCGAGCGTCGCCGAAAGCACGAGCGTCGACGCGCCCACGTCGACGCGGATCGCGCCGCCGGCATCGAGCGCCTGCTGCAACCGGGCGGTCGTCACGCTGCCCGCGTTTCCGTTGCCGAGCACGACGGGCGCCGGCATCGGCGGCGGCGACGGGGCGACGCAGTCGAACGCGACCTGCGCGTGCGCATGCGGGACCGCCGCCCAGCAGAGTGCGCCCGCGAGCAGTCGATGGAACCGCGGCGGATACCGATGCATCGACACGACCTCGCAACCAGGGCGCGCCGGCACGGCGCGAATGCACAGTGTCCGGTACCGCGATCGCCGAAATGCGAACCACGTCACGTGCATCGCTACGCATGAGGGATTCTCCGCCGCATCGACGGGACTCGCGCCGATGCGCTGAATCGCGGCCAGCGCTAGTCTGGACCCACCCGAGAGAGACCCCGCTTCATCCACGGCCTGCGAGCGGCAACGGACGAAGCGGTCGATCGGGCCAGTCCGCAGCGCCAAGTCCGGGATTGCACAAGGCCGTGTTCCGGGACCTGGCGCTGCGGCCACCATGCTGCGCCTCCGGCGATTGCCTCAGTCCGTGCCTCTCGTGGCGACCCGCAACGCGATCTCCGCGCGCAGGGCGAAACCGAGTCGTTCGTAGAGGTGCTTGGCGCGCACATTGTCGTGGCTCACGTGCAGGAACGCGAGTCGTCCCGTGGCGAGGATCCCGTTGACCAGCAGGGCGACAAGCCTGCGCGCATGGCCGCGGCCCGCGTGCGCGGGGTGCGTGCAGACCGCGCTGATCTCGGTGTGTCCAGCGAACCGCATGCGCTCGCCCGCCATCGCTGCGAGCCTGCCGTCTTCGTAGAGGCCGATGTAGCGCCCCATCTCCGGCGTGCGCCTGCGGAAATAGTGCGGGTAGACGAGCGCGGTGAGCGCGAGCATGTCCTCGAGATGCGTTTCGCCGAGTTCGATGACGCGTGGTCCATCGGCGACAGCCAGGCGCGTGGAACGCGTCATCTGCGCGATCGTCACCGACTGGTGCACCTTCCATGCGGGAGACAGCGCGGGCGCATGGCCGACAAAGCAGACGAGCTCGCCCGCTTCGACCAGGCGCCCGGCGTCGTCGCAGGAGATCCCGTCGCGCGCTACGGCGACGAACGGCGCGATGTCGGGCGGATAACGCAGGGCCTGACCGGCCCGCACCGCGAGCGATGCATGGTCGGACTGCAGCGAGGCCCAAACCGGGTTGTCGAGAGGATGCATCACATACCCATGATTGCAGCGTGTTCGGAGACCGGCTCGGGAAAGCGGCTGGCGCGACGAGCGCGACGGGCGTGGAGCGCGCGAACGCGCGCGCACGCCCAATCTAGCCGAGCGGACCGGCCGGGGGATGTGCCGTCATCACGAATATCGCCGCGGCGCGCGCGCGTCCACAGGCAGCACCGGCCTCCGTCGATTCCCCTGCCCGCCGATTGCGACTACGCTCGCGCGATGGCCAAACCGCCCGCCCGAAGCGATGCCAACGAACTCGTGCGTGCGGTCGCGCGCCTGCAGCTCAAGCTCCTGCTGGACGCACTGCGCGACATCGCGCTGAGCCCGCTCACGCTCGGTGCCGCGGCGATCGACCTCGTGCGGATCCGGCGCCATCCGCCGCGCCTGTTCGATGCGGTGTTGCGGCTCGGCGAACGCACCGACCACTGGATCGACCTGTGGTCCGGCACCGCTCGCGCGGGCGCGGACCGGCGCGAGAACGTCGACGCCCTGCTCGAGCGCGTCGAGGAGATCGTGCGCGACCCGCACGTCGGCGCGCGGCGCGCCCGCGTGCTGCGACGC
>JAEYZH010000053.1 GCA_023430685.1 Pseudomonadota bacterium
GCGCGTGCAGCCTACGAGGGATGCAGCGTCCATGGTGCGCGCGTCGGCGCGGATGCACCGCGCGCCGTAGGCTGGACGACCGAAGGTCGGTCGGCGCTCTTCGCGGGGTACCCTTCGCGGGATACCAACGCGCGAACGGCGCCGGCCGCGCTGCGCGCGTGCAGCCTACGAGGGATGCAGCGTCCATGGTGCGCGCGTCGGCGCGGATGCACCGCGCGCCGTAGGCTGGACGACCGAAGGTTGGCCGGCGCTCTTCGCGCGATCACCTTCGCGGGATGCCAACGCGCGAACGGCGCCGGCCGCGCTGCGCGCGTCCAGCCTACGCGCCGCACCGGTCGCTGTTCGCCCGCGTGGGCGAGGTGAATCGAGCTGGCCGGGTCAATGGAGCGCGTCGACGATGCCGGCCGCCTTGCGCAGCTCGGTCGACTGCTGCGGGAACCATGCGCCGTTGAGTTCGAGCACTTCGTTCGCCACGGACTTCGCTTCCTCAGCACGCCCGAGACGGGTGAGCGCATCGACGCGCAGCTTCGCGACGGTCAGGCGGTTCACGCCGTACGCCTTTTCCGCCGCCTGTTCCAGCAATGGCAGCGCTTTCGCCGCCTCGCCACGTTCGAGCAGGCTGCGACCCCAGCGGTACGGGTAGACGTAGTCGTCCGGATACGCGGCGATCAGCTTCGGGTACAGCGCGTCGAGTTCGGACGTGCGCTTGGCCATCGCGAGGTACACGCGCAGGTTGTCGGCCGCGTTGCGGTCCTTGCCGACGTCCTCGCCGAGCGCCGCGCGCGTGGCCGCGATGCCACGATCGAGCGCAGCCTTCTCGCCGGCCGCGTCGCCGAGCGCGGCCGCGAGTTCGGCACTCGCGAACACCGCGCTGCGCTGGTCGGCGCAGGTCGGCGAGGCGACGAACACGTCGCGGGCGAGCAGCGCGTCGAGCGCGGGCTTCTGTGCGCGCAGGATCGGTTCGCGATCGGCTTTCGGCATCGACTCGCTCGCACCGAGCAGGTCCATCACGACGTAGAGGCGGTCGCAACCGGGATCGCCCGCGAGCACGCGCTGCGCGGCGGCGACGGCCGCGGCGTCGTCCTTGTCCGTGCGAGCGCGCTGCAGCGCGAGGCGGTCGAGCAGCAGCGTCGCGTGCGCATCACGATCGAGCTTCGCGCGCAGCGTCGCCGGCAGCGTTGCGTACCAGTCGAGGCCGCCCTTGCCGTCGCCGCGCGCCTGGTAGGACGCGAGCACCGTGCGTGTCGCTTCGGCGTCGCCGGCTTGCGCCTTCGCGCGGTAGTCGTCGAGCGTGCCGGCACCAGCGAGGATCGCGTCGACCATCGGGTAGAACTTCGCGCGCGGTTGCTCGGCGAGGATGCGCCCGCGCTCCTTGCCGTTTTCGTCGAGCACGACGTAGGCCGGCAGCGCCTTGACCTCGAGCTTCTTCATCCAGGCCGCGCCGTCCGGCGAGTCGGCATCGACCTCGACCGTCACCGCGCGACGCTTCAGCGCGTCCCATTCGGCGCCGTTCAATACGTGGCTCGCCATGAAGTAACACGAGTAGCACCACGGCGCGGTGAAATCGATGAACACCGGCTGGTGGGCCTGCTTGGCGCGCGCGAGCGCGGCGTCGACGGTCGCCACGTCGGCGGCCTGCGCCGCGAAGGCGGCGGCTGCGAGCAACAGCGTGGCGAGGAAGGTCTTCATCGTGGCTCCCAAAGTCCGAGTTCGCGCGCGAGGAACGCGTAGGTCATCGCATTCATGTACGCAGCCTGGCGGTTGTCCGCGGCGCCGCCATGGCCGCCCTCGGTGTTCTCGTAGAACCATGCATTCGCATAGCCGAATTCGCGCATGCGCGCGGCCATCTTGCGCGCCTGCACAGGCCCCACGCGATCGTCGCTGGTCGCGGTGTAGAACAGCACCGGCGGATAGTCCCGGCCGCGTTCGACGTTCTGGTACGGCGAGAACGTGCGGATCCAGTTCCACTCCTCGGGCTTGTCGGGGTCGCCGTACTCGGCGATCCAGGAAGCGCCCGCCGACAGGTGCGTGTAGCGCTTCATGTCGAGCAGCGGAACCTGGCACACGATCGCGCCGAACAGATGCGGGTACTCGGTCAGCATGTTGCCTACCAGAAGGCCACCGTTGCTGCCGCCGGTCGCGCCGAGGCGTTCCCGGGATGTCACCCCGCGACGGATCAGGTCCTCGGCGATCGCGGCGAAGTCCTCGTACGCGCGCGGCCGGTTCGCCTTCAACGCGGCCTGGTGCCAGCGCGGCCCGTACTCGCCGCCGCCGCGGATGTTCGACACGACGTAGACGCCGCCCTGTTCGAGCCACGCGCGGCCGATCGCACCGCTGTAGACCGGCAGGCGCGAAACCTCGAAGCCGCCGTAGCCGTTGAGGATGGTCGGGTGGCTGCCGTCGAGCACGAGGTC
This sequence comes from Pseudomonadota bacterium, assembly GCA_023430685.1. Lineage (GTDB taxonomy): Bacteria > Pseudomonadota > Gammaproteobacteria > Xanthomonadales > Rhodanobacteraceae > Dokdonella_A. The sequence continues at coordinate 2,415 of JAEYZH010000053.1, forward strand.
CCTGCGCGCGATCTGGAAGTACGGCACCCGCGTGCCGTCCTTCGAGCGCACGAAATGCTGGCTCACCGCGTACGGGGTCGCGTCGAAGAACGCGGGCGTCTGCTTCAGCGTGACCGGCGCTGCGCCGCCGATTTCCCCCCACGCGAGCGTGGTCGGCGTGAGGAACCCGGTCACGCTGAGGAAATAGGCATCGCTGTCGTCGGCATCCACGCCTTCGGCCTCGACCTGCGACAACGCGGGTGCGCCGCCCAGCGAGGCGCGCGCCCACGCGCCCGCAGCCGCCGGCGTCAACACTTCCTGGCGGCTCGAGACATCGTCGAGCAGGTTGAGGATCAGATGATTGCGCGTCCACGAATGGTCGACCAGCGACGTGGTCTCGCTCGGCGTGAACAGCACGACGAGTTCGCGCTTGCCCGCCATGTAGTCGTCGAAGCGCGTGGCGAGCAGCGAGCCGGCCGGATGCGTGTGGCCGCCGACGTTCCATTCGCTGCGCGGCGACACGAGCAGCCATTCGCGGTGAACGTCGATGACCGCGTCGAGCGGCACGTCGATCTTGGCGAGGCTGCCGTCGGCGCGGCGCTGGAACGTCTCGCTGGTGTAGAAATCGATCGTGCGCACGAAGAAGTCGCGCTCGAAACCCGGCGTGAGGTCGCGCGTCGCGCTGGCGGCGAGGTCGTCGATGCCGACCTCGTACACCTGGGTCGCCGAAGCGAGCGGTGTGCCGCGCGACCAGACGCGCACCGTGCGCGGATAGCTCGACTTCGTCATCGCGCCCGGGCCGAAATCGGTACCCACGTAGAGGTGGTCGGCGTCGATCCAGGCGGTTTCGCTCTTGGCCTCGGGCACGTGGAAGCCGCCTTCGACGAACGCCTTGTCGACGAGGTCGAATTCGCGCACGACGTCGGCATCGCCACCGCCCGGTGACAGCGCGACGAGGCAACGCCGGTTCGCGGGCTTGAGGCACTTCGCGCCGTGCCAGACCCAGCGCTGGCCCTCCGACGCGGACAGCGCGTCGAGGTCGATCACGGTTTCCCACGCGGGATCGGGCTTGCGGTATTCCTCGAGCGTCGTGCGCCGCCACAGGCCGAGCACGTGGTCCTTGTCCTTCCAGAAGTTGTAGTAGCGATCGCCGATCTTCTGCACCATCGGGATGCGCGCGTCGGAATCGAGCACCTCGAGGATGCTCATGCGCAGGCGTTCGAACTCCGGCGTGCCTGCGTAGGCCTTCGCGGTTTCGGCGTTGTGCTCGGTGACCCATGCGAGCGGCTTCTCGCCGTGGATGTCCTCGAGCCACAGGTACGGATCTTCGGCGGTCGTCATCTCGGTGCTCGTTGCGGGCGCCGGCTTCGGTGCAGGCTGGCTGCAGCCGGCCAGCAACACGAGGGCAGCGTATGCGGCGGAGATCGGCTTCATCGGGTCGTCCGTTCGGCGAGGCGAACGCCCATCCTGCGCAGGAGCGGGGAGGCTGTCCAGTGCGCGGAGGTGGACCGGGCGGAGGGGTTGGCGAGTCGGTAGGCTGGACGGCCGAAGGGCGGCTGGCGCTTTTGCTTTCGCGCCAAAGGCGCCGGCCGCGCTGCGCGCGTCCAGCCTACGAAGGCGAAGAGCCGGCCGCGCTGTGCGCGTCCAGCCTGCAAGAGCGTCTCGCCGCGCGCGTACACCTTGCGACTCCCCTCTCCAGCAAGCGGGAGAGGGGAGTCGCTTCGGTCAGAGCAACGGGACCAGAAGCAGCGCGACGATGTTGATGATCTTGATCAGGGGGTTCACCGCGGGGCCTGCGGTGTCCTTGTACGGGTCGCCGACGGTGTCGCCGGTCACCGCGGCCTTGTGCGCCTCGGAACCCTTGCCGCCGAAGTTGCCGTCCTCGATGTACTTCTTCGCATTGTCCCAGGCGCCGCCGCCGGTCGTCATCGAGATCGCGACGAACAGGCCGGTCACGATCGTGCCGATCAAGAGGCCGCCGAGCGCCTGCGCACCCGCGAGCGGACCGCCGATGAAGCCGAAGCCGAAGCCGACCACGATCGGCACGAGCACCGGCAACAGGGACGGCACCATCATTTCCTTGATCGCCGACTTGGTCAGCAGGTCGACCGCGCGCGAGTAGTCGGGCTTGGTCGTGCCTTCCATGATGCCCTTGATCTCGCGGAACTGGCGGCGCACTTCCTCGACCACGCTGCCGGCCGCGCGACCGACCGCTTCCATCGCCATCGCGCCGAACAGGTACGGGATCAGGCCGCCGATCAGCAGGCCGATGATCACGTAGTGGTTGGAGATGTCGAACGTGAAGATCTGGTCCGGGTGCTCGGCGCCGAGCTTGTGGGTGTAGTCGGCGAACAGCACGAGCGCAGCGAGGCCGGCCGAGCCGATCGCGTAGCCCTTGGTCACGGCCTTGGTCGTGTTGCCGACCGCGTCGAGCGGGTCGGTGACCGCGCGCACTTCGGGCGGCAGCTCCGCCATCTCGGCGATGCCACCCGCGTTGTCGGTGATCGGGCCGTACGCGTCGAGCGCGACGATCATGCCGGTCATCGACAGCATCGCGGTCGCGGCGATCGCGATGCCGTAGAGGCCCGCGAGTTCGTACGCGCCCCAGATCGCGGCGCAGACCGCGAGCACGGGCCACGCGGTCGAACGCATCGACACGCCGAGGCCCGCGATCATGTTGGTCGCGTGGCCGGTCGTCGATGCCGACGCGATGTGGCGCACCGGCTTGTACTCGGTGGCGGTGTAGTACTCGGTGATCAGCACCATCGCGCCGGTCAGCACGAGGCCGATCACCGCGCAGCCGAACACGTTCCAGACGCCGTAGGCGCTGTCGGCCATGAGCTGCTGGGTCACCGGGATGAACGCGAGCAGCGCGAGCACGCCCGACACGATCACGCCCTTGTAGAGCGCGTTCATGATCTTGCCGCCCGCGCTCGTCCTGACGAAGAACGTGCCGATGATCGAGGCGATGATCGACACGCCGCCGAGCACGAGCGGGTAGAGCACCGCGTTCGCGCCGGCCTGCGCCGCCATCACGCCGCCGAGCAGCATCGTCGCGATCAGCGTGACCGCGTAGGTTTCGAACAGGTCGGCGGCCATGCCGGCGCAGTCGCCGACGTTGTCGCCGACGTTGTCCGCGATCACCGCGGGGTTGCGCGGATCGTCTTCGGGAATGCCCGCTTCGACCTTGCCGACGAGGTCGGCGCCGACGTCGGCGCCCTTGGTGAAGATGCCGCCGCCGAGGCGCGCGAAGATCGAGATCAGCGAGGAGCCGAACGCGAGGCCGATCAGCGCGTGCAGCGCCTGGTCGACGGTGTAGCCGAGTCGCTGCAGCACCACGTAGTAGCCCGCGACGCCGAGCAGCGCGAGGCCGACCACGAGCATGCCGGTGATCGCGCCGCCGCGGAACGCGACTGCGAGCGCGGCCGGGATCCCGCTGCGCGCGGCTTCGGCGGTGCGCACGTTCGCGCGCACCGAGATGTTCATGCCGATGTAGCCGGTGAGCCCCGACAGCACGGCGCCGAGCGCGAAGCCGACCGCGGTGCCCCAGTCGAGCGCGAGCCCGATCACGACGAACAGCACCACGCCGACGATCGCGATCGTGCGGTACTGGCGGTTGAGGTAGGCGCGTGCGCCTTCCTGGATCGCCGCGGCGATCTCCTGCATGCGTGCATTGCCGGTCGGCTTGGCCAGGATCCAGCGGATCGACCAGGCGCCGTAGAGAATCGCGAGGACCGCGCAGATGAGAGCGATCCAGAGACCGTATTGTTGGAACAGCATGAAAACCCTCCCTTGACGTGCAGGATTCGGAAAAGCCCCGGAATGGCGCAACCCAACCGGCCGAGTATAGCCGCGCGCGTCGCGCTGGCGGGTGCCGCGATGGAGGGCGGCACGGCGCGCGCCGGCCGCAGCCGCCGGCCGGGCGCGGTCTCAGTGACCGGACGGCGACCAGTCCGGCAGCTTGCGTGGCACCGCGGCATTGCGCAGGCGCACGTAGTCGGGCAGTCCGTCGCGACCGTAGCGCGGCGGGTCCTCGCCGCGGATCAGCGGTTCGAGATAGCGCCGCGCGGCGGCCGTGATGCCGTAGCCGTCGCGCCGGATGAATCCCTTCGGCAGCTTCTTCTCGCGGTTCGCGATGCGCGCAAGCGGCGCCGCTTCGATCTTCCAGCGATAGGGCGAGTCCGAGGTGCGCGCGATCACCGGCATCACCGCGTTGCGGCCCGCGAGGGCGTACTCGACCGCGGCCTTGCCAACCGCGCGCGCGTGCTCGACGTCGGTCTTCGAGGCGACATGGCGCGCCGAGCGCTGCAGGTAGTCCGGCAACGCCCAGTGGACCTTGTATCCGAGCCGATCCTTGACCAATTGCGCGAGCACCGGCGCGACGCCGCCGAGCTGCGCATGGCCGAACGCATCGCGCGTGCCGGCCTCGGCGAGGAAGCGGCCGTCCGGATTGCGCAGGCCTTCGGACGCGACCACGGTGCAGTAGCCGCCGCGCGCGACCGATTCCTTTACGCGCGCGAGGAAGCCTTCCTCGTCGAATGCGATCTCCGGGAACAGGATCAGGTGCGGCGCGTCGCCCGGACGCCGCGCCGCGAGCCCGGCGGAAGCGGCGATCCAGCCCGCGTGGCGGCCCATCACCTCGATGACGAAGACCTTGGTCGAGGTGTCGTGCATCGATTCGACGTCGAAGCTCGCCTCGGCGACCGACACCGCGGTGTACTTCGCGACCGAGCCGAAACCCGGGCAGCAGTCGGTCACCGCGAGATCGTTGTCGACGGTCTTCGGCACGCCGACCACGTCGAGTGGATGGCCGAGCGCGCGCGCGACGTCGGACAGCTTGAGCGCGGTATCGGCCGAATCGTTGCCGCCGTTGTAGAGGAACATGCGGATGTCGTGCGCCTTGAACACCTGGACCAGGCGCTCGTACTCCGCGCGTCCCTGGTCGAACGGCTTGAGCTTGTAGCGGCACGAGCCGAAAGCGCCGCCCGGGGTGTGGCGCAGTGCCGCGATCGCCGCGGCGGTTTCCTTCGTCGTGTCGATGAGGTCCTCGCGCAGCGCGCCGAGGATGCCGTTGCGCGCGGCGAGCACCGGCACGCGGTGGCGGCGCGCGGTCTCGATCACCGCGCCGGCGGTCGCATTGATCACCGCGGTGACGCCACCCGACTGCGCGTACAGCAACTTGCCCTGTTTCATGGGTACTCCTCGAAGACGCCGCGAAAGCCCCGGCATGGTGCGATGCCTCGCGAAAGGGCGCGATCCGCGTCCGACCGGGTCCTGCGATCGGCCCGCCTATCCTGCCCGTTTTCGCGCGGGTGCGCCGTCCGCCGCGCGCGGCGCTGCGCGCACGGGCCGCGCCACCACGTGGTTTGACACACTTTGGGCCAGCCGCTAGCGTTACCGCGGTTGCAGGCGCGCCGTCCTCGGTGCGACCGGCGTGTTCGATCGTGCAGGCAGCGCCCCGCGAGGCGGCATCGGAGCATCATGCGACTCGTTCTACTCGGCGCGCCCGGATCGGGCAAGGGCACGCAGGCCGAATTGCTGCGGACCGAACTCGGCGTGCCGCACGTGTCCACCGGCGACCTGCTGCGCGCAGCGGTCAAGGCCGGCACGCCGCTCGGCCTCCAGGCCAAGTCGGTGATGGAGGCAGGCAAGCTGGTGTCCGACGAGATCGTGCTCGCGATGCTCGAGGAGCGCCTCGCGCGTCCGGATGCCGCGGCCGGTTTCATCCTCGACGGCTACCCGCGCAACCTCGCGCAGTGCGAGGCGCTCGAGCGCGTGCTCGAGCGCATCGGCCAGCCGCTCGAAGTCGCGATCAAGCTGGAGGTGCCGCACGAGCTCATCGTCGAGCGCATCGCAGGCCGTGCCGAGAAGGAAGGCCGCAAGGACGACACGCCCGAAACCGTGCGCGAGCGCCTGCGTGTATATGCCGAACAGACCGAGCCGGTCGCGGCGCACTTCGCGGCGATCGGCAAGCTCACGACCGTCGACGGCGTGGGCGAGCTCGCCGATGTCTCGCGCCGCATCCTCGCCGCGTTGCCGCGCAGCGCGGCTGCGTCCGCTTGAGGCGGCCGAACGGCCGAACGCGTCGACGGTGGCAGGCGGGCGCGACGCGCAGCGCGCCCGGCGCGCCGGTCCATCCGGCGTGATCGTGCGATGAATGCCTTCATCGACCTCGTGGTCGGCCTGTGCCGGCTGCGCCGCGCGCCGCAGGAGTTCCCGCACGCGCCGCGTCTCGCGGTGCTGCTGCTCGCGGCGGCGACGCTGCTCGACAGTGCGATCGGCGTCGTGCTCGGCGACGGCGACATCGCGCCGATGCGTTCGCTGCTGTCGAGCACCGTCGTGCTCGGGCTGTGCTGGGTCGCGCTCGCGATCCGCAAGCTCGGCCACCGCTACGTGCAGACCGCGACCGCGCTGCTCGCCTGCAGCATCGCGTTCTCGCTGCTGCAGCTCCCGGTCGCGATGATCGCGGGCCCGGTGCCGGAGTCTGCAGCCGAGCTCGGCGCAGCGCAGATCGTCCTCGGCTGGTTCACGCTCGGCCTGTTCTTCTGGCAGATCGCGGTCAACGCGCACATCGTGCGCCACGCGATGGACTCGAGCTTCGGCTTCGCGCTCGGCCTCGTCGCGACCTGGGTGCTCGCGTTCTGGGCGCTCGACCACGCGCTGTTCGCGGTGCCGAAGTAGCGCGTGCGCAGGCGACTGGGCAAGGCCCGCGAGTCGGCGACGCCTGATGAATGGCCGAGTTGTCCCGCAACCTCCACGACCCACCCTAAACAGCCCGGTCGCGGACCGATCCCTCCACGAACGCCTTCGAACGGGAGAGATCTGCGGCGTCGACGTGCCTGCTGTTTACACCCCCGCAGTCGCAGGGGTAACTGATACCACCCCGCATTCGAAGTGTTGCGCGCAGGCCAGTGCCCGAGGACCCCACTCCGGGCTCGTTGAAGCCTTTGATCGGCCGGCGCAATTTTCCTTGACCGGCCTCGAGACTTGCTGAACGATGACGCGCAACACCCCGGATCCGGGGTCTATTTGTAGTTAGGCCTGCTGTCCAGCTAATCGGCGTGTGAAGGAAAAGGGGAAGAGCAAAGATGGAACCGGTTTGGGATGCTGATGACCCCGTGGATCCCAACGGCTCCTTGAACAGCAGAGGCCTTGCTTGCTTTGTAGTCGATGCGCTGCTACGTGCGGGAATTGTCACTCAGGAAAATGTTGAGTCTGCTATTGAGGTGGCAACGGAGGAGATCGCCGTGAGACATTTCAGCGGCGAGCTTCGCTACACATGAGCAGCAGGCCTAACAATTCATTCAAGCCGACACCGCTTCGCGGCGCGGCTTAATTCAGGCGTTAGGCCGCTATGGGCAGGATGTCGACACTCGCAGGTCTAGCTCACAATCTTGCGCATCATGCAGGCAGTGGGCTTAGCTTCATCTCGCCTCACCTAGCTCAGGCGCTTCG
>JAEYZH010000055.1 GCA_023430685.1 Pseudomonadota bacterium
GCGGTGCACGCCGCTGCGTCGTCGTCGATGCGACGGCGGATGAAGGCGTCGCCGCCTGCCACGCCGCGTGGCTCGCGGCCGGCTGCCACGTCGTCAGCGCGAACAAGGCCGCGCTCGCGGGCAGTCACGCCGCGTGGTTGGCGCTGCAGCGCGCATGCGCAAACGGCGCGCAGTACGGCGATTCGGCCACGGTCGGCGCCGGGCTGCCGGTGCTCTCGGCGTTGCGCCGCCTGCGCGCCTGCGGCGACCGCGTGTTCGCGATCGAAGGCGTGTTCTCGGGCTCGCTGTCGTGGCTGTTCAACGGTTTCGACGGCAGTCGCCGGTTTTCCGAGCGGGTCCGCGAGGCGCAGGCTCGTGGCTACACCGAGCCCGACCCGCGTTTCGACCTCGCGGGCACCGATGTCGTGCGCAAACTGCTGATCCTCGCGCGAAGCGCAGGCCAGGTGCTCGAGCCCGCGGACGTCGAATGCGACGCCCTCGTGCCGGACGCGCTGCGGTGCATCGACCGCGAACGATTCCTCTCGCGCATGCATGAACTCGACGGTCCGCTCGAGCAGCGTCGCCGCGACGCGGCGCGTCGGGGTCGCGTGTTGCGGTTCGGCGCACGCTGGTCCGCAGGCGAGGCCCGCGTCGGGCTGGTCGAGGTCGCGACCGACGAACCGCTTGCGCGGTTGCAAGGCACCGACAACCTGTTCGCGCTGACCACGCGCAGCTATCGCGAGCGGCCGCTGCTGATCCAGGGGCCCGGAGCCGGCGTCGAGGTCACCGCGCAGGCGCTGCTCGGCGACCTGCTCGCGGTGCACCGCGGCGAGGCGCGCGCGGCGGCGTGAGGGGTACTGCGCGTCGCGCCTTGCCGCCTAGATGGAAGGCATCCCGCGCGCCGGCGCTCCGATGCGACGGCGGCGGTGCTACTGCTTGCGGATGTCGATGTTGCCGCTGAAAGTCTCGATGCGGACATGGCCGCTGCCGCTGCCCGCGCTCGCTTCGAGCGAACTGCCCGGGCCATGGTCGGGTTCGGTCACGTCGCCGAAATCGCTGCGGATGCGACCGCTGAAGCTCGAGGCAGAAAGCCGGGCGGAGACCGCGGCGGGCAGGTACAGGTGCACGTCCCCGCTCATCGATTCGACTTCGACGCGCACGCCGTCGCCGGCCGCGCCGCGCAGGTTGATGTCGCCCGACACGGTGCCCGCCTTGAGCTCCCTGTAGGTCGCGCCTTCGGCGTCGATGTCGCCGGACACCGTTTCGAAACTCATTTCGCCGCCGAGCCCGCGCGCGCGGATGTTGCCGGACACGCTCTCGATGTTCGAATGGGTCGCATTGCCGCCGGCGACGTCGACATCGCCGCTGACGCTGTCGACCTCGATGTCGCGCGCGCCGCTGTCGAGGCGCAGGTTGCCGCTGACCGATTCCACGTCGAGTCGCCGTCCGGCCACGCCCGCCAGCGTGACGTCGGCGCTGACCACTTCGATGCGCATCTCGGCGGCGTTCGGCACCTTGATGTCGAGCAGGGTGTCGCCCATGCGCGAATCGGCGCCCCAGCTGAACCAGCCCTGCTTTTCCGGCGCCTGCACCTTGATCGTCAGGTGCGAGCCACCGCCTTCGACGAGCAGCCCCTTGGCGCCGTCGCCGAGCGTGCCCGTGACCTGCACTTCGGGCCGATCCCAGCCGGTCACCGTCACCGCACCCTTGATGTTGGACACCTCGATGCGCGCGTCCGCATCGACCGCGCGCTTCTGGTCGATCGGCGTGCCCGCGTATGCGCTGCCGCACAGCAGCAGCAGGGACAGGGACTTGAGGACGAATTGACGATTCATCGGCTGGGCTCCACGGTTCATCCGGCGCTGGCGCCGAAGCGCTCGAGTTTCATGCGTTGTGCATGCGTGCGATTGAGCAGGCTCACGAGGAACACCGCGTCCGGCCGCTGCTCGAGCGCCTGCGCGAGTTCGTCCTGGGCCGAATCGAGCACCAGCGAAGCGGCGAGCACGCGCGGATCGCTGCCGCGCGTACGCGCGATGTCGACCGCCTCGCTCGGCGACACGCGCTGCACGGTCTGGCGATCCAGCCGCGAGGCGTCGGCGGTGGCCGGCACCGATGTCGTTCGCGGGCCACCTTGCAGCACCACGCCGGCCGAAACCGCGAGCAGCAGGGCCGCGGCCGCCGCGAACGGCAGCCCGTGCCGGCGGCGTGCCGGCGTTGCGCGCGTGCCTGCATCCGCTTCGGCGATGCGCGAGGCGATGCCCTGCCACAGGTCCGTTTGCGGTGCGCGATCGGCCTTCAGGTCCCGCAGGCGTCGCTGGATCTCGAATTCGTTCATGCCACTGCTCCGAGCATGCGCCGCAGCAAGCCGCGCGCGCGATGCAATTGTGCCTTGGAAGAACCGACCGCCATGCCGAGTTCGCGTCCGATCTCTTCGTGCTTCCAGCCTTCCACGTCGTGCAACACGAGGACGGCGCGTGCGCGCGGCGGCAGGTTCGCGACCGCCTGCTCGAGGTCGGCGCGCTCGCCAGCGCAGAATGGCGTGACCGGCTCGCTCGCGGCTTCGAGCACCTCGCTCTCGACCGTGTCCTCGGGATCACGCGCGCGCAGGTCCATCAGCGCGACATTCACCGCGAGGCGATGCAGCCAGGTCGAGAACGCGCTTTCGAAGCGGAAGCTGCCGAGTTTCTGCCAGGCGCGCACGAAGGCTTCCTGGGTCAGCTCCTCGGCGCGCGCCTCGTTCATGCCGGACAGGCGCCAGACCGCGCCGTGCACGCGCCCTGCATGGCGCCGGTAGAGCGCCTCGAACGCGCGCATGTCGCCGCCCGCTGCGCGTCGCACGAGCTCGGCGTCGGGAGATTCCGGTACCGATCCGGCACGGGGCGCGTCGCTCATCGGCAGTGGCATGGCAAGGCAGGCATCCATCTTGCCAGCTTGGATGCAGCAATGCGGTGCAAGGTTTAGCGGTCCAGGCCGGGTCGCAGGCTCGACGCGCAGCGCGGCCGCACGCGTGCCGCGCACCGGCCGACCTTCGGTCGACCGGCCGGCGGCGGCTTCAGCCAGTGGCGGTCTTGCGTGCGGGCGCACCGGCTGCGGCGAGCGCGGCGGCAACACGTTGCTGCTCGGCCCGCAGTTTCGCGGGTGTGCGCGTTCCGAACGTGTCGAGGTAGCGACCGATGTCGGCGACTTCGTCGGCCCAGGCGGCGGTGTCCACCTCGAGCAGCGCGTCGAGTGCATCGTCGGCGAGCGCGAGGCCCTCGACCTGCAGGTCGCCGCTGCCTGGAACGAGGCCGATCGGCGTTTCATCCGCGCCGACGCTGCCGCTGCAGCGGTCGATGATCCATTCGAGCACGCGCAGGTTGTCGCCGAAGCCCGGCCACAGGAACTTGCCATCGGCGCCCTTGCGAAACCAGTTGACGTGGAAGATCTTCGGCAGCTTCGCGCCGGCGCGGTCGAACGACAGCCAGTGCGCGAAATAGTCGCCGTAGTTGTATCCGCAGAACGGCTTCATCGCCATCGAATCGCGGCGCAGCACGCCGACCGCGCCGGTCGCGGCGGCGGTGGTCTCGGACCCCATCGCGGCACCGACGAGCACGCCATGCGCCCAGTCGCGCGCCTCGAACACGAGCGGCACGAGTGACGGACGCCGCCCGCCGAAGATGATCGCGGAGATCGGCACGCCTTGCGGATCCTCGGCGTGCGGCGACCAGCTCGGGCATTGGCGCGCGGATACCGTGAACCGCGAGTTGGGATGCGCGGCCGGTCCGCTGCCCGGATCGTACGCACGCCCCTGCCAGTCGGTGGCCGGCTTGCCCTCGGGCAGTCCTTCCCACCACGGCTGGTTGTCGGACGTCAGCGCGACATTGGTGAAGATCGTGTCGCGCTGGATCGTCGCGAGCGCGTTCGGGTTGGTCGACGTGCTCGTCCCCGGCGCGACGCCGAAGAAGCCGGCCTCGGGATTGATCGCGTAAAGGCGACCGTCGGCGCCCGGGCGCATCCAGCAGATGTCGTCGCCGACCGTCCACACCTTCCAGCCGGCCTCGCGGTAGCTCGCCGGCGGGATCAGCATCGCGAGGTTGGTCTTGCCGCAGGCGGACGGGAACGCGGCGGCGACGTAGTGCGTTTCGCCGCGCGGGTTCTCGATGCCGACGATCAGCATGTGTTCGGCGAGCCAGCCTTCCTCGCGTGCCTGCCAGCTCGCGATGCGCAGTGCGTGGCACTTCTTGCCGAGCAGCGCATTGCCGCCGTAGCCGGAGCCGTAGGACTTGATCGTGAGCTCTTCCGGGAAATGCATGATGAAGCGCCGCTCCGGATCGAGTTCGCCGATCGAGTGCAGGCCCTTGACGAACGAACCCTCGCGTTCGATGCGCGCGAGCGCCGCGGCGCCCATGCGCGTCATGATGCGCATGTTCGCGACGACATAGGGCGAGTCGGTGATCTCGACGCCGCAGCGTGACAGCGGCGAATCGATCGGGCCCATGCAATAGGGCACGACGTACAACGTGCGCCCCTGCATGCAGCCGTCGAACAATGCGTCGATCTTCGCGTGTGCTTCGGCCGGCGCCATCCAGTGGTTGTTCGGACCCGCGTCGTCGCGTTCGGTCGTGCAGACCAGGGTCAGGTGCTCGACGCGCGCGACGTCGGCCGGGTGCGAACGGTGCAGGTGGCAGCCCGGATGCGTGGACGGGTTGAGCGGCAGCAGCGTGCCGTCGGCGACCATCGAGGCGGTCAACGCCTCCGATTCGGCATCCGAGCCGTCGCACCAGTGGATCGAATCGGGGCGGGTGAGGCGGGCGACATCGTCGACCCACCGATTCAAGGCTTCTAGCTGACTGGGCATGGGAACGGCAGGCATCCGCGAATGCCCGCAGGAAATGAAGGATGAATCGACGTTAGCCGCGCCGGCAGGGCATTGCAAGGCGGGTTGCGGCAAACGGCCGCGCCGCTCCTGCGCGCGGCCGATCCGCTCCCTCGTGAGCGCCAAGGTTGCCGCATGCGGGGCCGGCGCATGCAGCATCGGCCATGTCGCGTTGCAGCAAATGCGATCTGCGGGTGTCAAGTGCCTGCGGGCACATTTCGCGAAAAATAATTGCCCCCCATTAAGGTTTCATATAAGTTCGGTTACGGGCTGGTTGCGCGCCGGGGAGCTTCATGGCGCGCGCCCGCCTCCCTCCATGAACGATGCCGGTGGCCGTGCTACCGGTGGGTCCGCGTTGCGGGTCGTTCCCGCGCGCGGTGCATTCGTGGGCGGGGGCTGGACGCCACGTTGCATGTGTGTCGACCGACATCCATTGGGAGAGGGGAAATACTGATGAGCAACCCGACAGGTTCTTCGTATCGGAGAAGGGGTTTCAAGCGGACCGCGCTCGGCATGGCGATCGGACTGTGCATCATGTCCGGCACCGTCCACGGCCAGGCCGTCACCGGCAGCATCTACGGCAGTACCGGCGCCAACAGCGCCGTCGTGATCGAAAACCTCGATACCGGCGCAAAGACCGAAGTCACCGCCGACTCGAATGGACGCTTCAATGCCTCGTCGCTGCCGAACGGCCGCTACAAGGTCACCTCGAACGGCATGGAGCGTGACAACGTGCGCGTCGTCGCGGGACAGGGCGTCGACGTCGGATTCACCAGCTCGGCCGAAGAAACCGCGCTGTCGACGATCACGGTCACCGGTCAGGTCAACGCGATCGACGTGACCACGGTCGAGTCCAAGCTCACGCTGACCAAGGAATTCCTGCAGCAGGTGCCGGTCGCGCCGAACATCACGCAGATCGCGCTGCTCGCGCCCGGCGTGATCCAGGGTGACTCGCGCTACGGCAACGTCGCGGTGTTCACGGGTTCGTCGGCTTCGGAGAACGCGTACTACATCAACGGTTTCCCGGTCACGCAGTCGCTGACCCAGTTCGGCTACACCGAGCTGCCGTACAACTCGATCGACTCGATCCAGGTCTCGACCGGCAGCTACGGCGTCGAGTACGGCCGCGCGACCGGCGGCGTCGTCAGCATCATCACGAGCACCGGCAGCAACGAGTGGAAGGCGGGCGGCCAGGTGCGCTATCGCCCGAGCTCGATGGCGGCGGGCGCGAAGGACATCTACTACGGCCCGAACGGGCGCGAAGGCCTCGAATGGGGCAATGCCGGTCAGATCGCCCAGTACCAGGACGAGGGCATCGACGAGCGGTCGTACTCTGCGTACCTCAGCGGCCCGATCATCAAGGATCGCCTGTTCTTCTACGCAGCGGGCGAATTCATCCAGCAGAGCGACGGCCTCGTGCGCTTCCTCGCTTCGAGCGCGAACAACGTCAATACCTCGCGCGCGAGCGGCTGGCGCGAGTACGACTATGAACTGCCCCGCTGGCTCGGCAAGATCGACTGGTACATCACCGACAACCATCGCCTCGAAATCACGGGGCTGCAGGACCGCAGCCGCGAGGACGAGGACTACAACGGCTTCGACTACGCGACGTTCGAGGAAGACATCGGCGATCCGGTGTCGGGTTACAAGCGCGATCGCAAGACGCGCACCTACATCGCGAATTACACCGGCAACCTGACAGACGACCTCACGGTGTCGGCGATGTACGGCAAGTCCAAGACTGACTACTCCGGCGACCCGAAGGGCTACAACCCGGATTGCCCGAGCATCAGCGTCACTGCCGGCGCGGAGATCCCGGGGCTGAACTATACGACTTGCCAGTTCTCCACAGCCCCAGGCTTTCTGACCGGCCGTTTCGACGAGAACAAGGCGTATCGCCTCGACATCGAGTACCGCGTCGGCGATCACACGTTCAAGGCTGGCTGGGATGCAACCGAAGCCAACTCGCTGGTCGGCTCTAGGGATTACAACATCAACTACCCTGGAGCGCTCGGTGAGTCGTACGCCGGGGGATATCAATGGACATACTACCGCGCAGACGATCCTAACGAGCCGATCTACGAACCGCAGGGCGTAGGTTCCCCTGGTTCCGCTGGAGGATATGGCTCGGATGGCTACTACGTGGTCCGCAATGTCGGTCTCAATCTCTCCAGTCCGCACGTCAAGCAAACAGCCCAATACATCAAGGACTCATGGCAGATCGCCGACAATGTCCTGCTCGAGCTCGGCGTCCGCAACGAACAATTCGAGAACTTCTCCAGTGACGGAGTGGCGTTCATCGATTTCAACAAGCAGCTCGCTCCGCGATTCGGTGCGATCTGGGATGTGAACGGTGATTCGACGCTCAAGGTCTACGGTAGCCTCGGCCGTTACCACCTCGCGCTGCCAAACAATGTTGCCCGCCGCGGCGTGGACGGCGCGACCAATACGTCGGAGGCGTTCGTGTACTCCGGAATCGATCCCGTCACGGGCGCGCCGACGGGGCTGATCGCACTCGGACCTGTCTACTCGCCCAACAACGAGTTCGGCCAGAGCCGCGATGGCCGCAGCTTTGCCCCGAAGAGCCTGAAGTCGCACTACCAGGACACTTTGGTCCTCGGTGCGGAAAAAGTGCTGGAATTCGCTGATACTTCATTCAACAGTGGAGCAAAGCTGACGTTCTCGCAGCTCGGAAGTGCAATCGACGATTTCTGCGATCCTCGTCCGGCACGGGACTGGGCGCTGGCAAATGGCCTTACAGCGGAAGACGTCGGCTACGATACAAGTGGCGGCGGCGAACACACCGGCTTTGCGAACTTCCTCGGCCATTGCGTACTCATCAATCCGGGCGAGAACAATACGTATCGCTACGACCTCGACGGCGACGGCACGTACGAGGAAATCACGCTCACACGCGACATGCTTAAGTTCCCGAAGCTCAAGCGTGACTACCTCGCGCTCGACTTCTTCCTCGAGCGGCCGTTCGACGGCACCTGGTATGCGCGCGTCGACTACGTCTGGTCGAAGCTCAAGGGCAACCTCGAGGGCCAGCTGAACTCCGACATCGGCCAGATCGACGTGTCGACCACGCTCGCGGGCGACTATTGGGAACTGGCCACGAATTCGAGCGGCTACCTGCCGAACGATCGTCGCCACCAGTTGAAGCTCAACGGCTACTGGCAGTTCCTGCCCGAGTTCGGCGTCGGCGGCGTGTTCAGCTACGCATCGGGTCGTCCGATGAACTGCCGCGGCGCGTATCCGAACATCGATCCGGAAAGCCCGAACTACGGTTCTTACCACTTCTTCTGCGATGGCGTCGCCGTCCCGCGCGGTACCTACGGGCGCTTGCCGCCCAGCGTCCGCCTGGACCTGAGCTTCCGCTATCGGCCGAAGTGGCAGGAAGGCCTCGAGTTCGGCTTCAACGTCTACAACGTCGCGAACCGCCAGTCGGTCGCGAACGTGAACGAGCTCTACAACCAGGGCCAGAGCGCCACCACGCTCAATGCGAACTGGCTGCGCGTGCAGAGCTACACCGCGCCGCGCTACGCGGAGTTCGTGATTCGCTACGACTGGGGTTCGGCCAAGTAACGACGGCGGGATGGTCGATGACCTGGAGCGGTGGCGCGATCGCGCCACCGCTCCGCGCGATGTCGGTCCTCGGACACAACAAGGACGTCCCCGACCCATCCACGAGATGCGAGCGGGGAACCCGCACTCCGCCCGCGCGGCAGGCGTGCCGTCCGGAACGGCTCTCCAACGTCACTCAGCCCGGTCGGAAGCCGGGCTTTTTTTTGCCTCGAGAAAGGACAGCTGCGGCGCCGGGCCGATGCTCAACGCGGAATCAGGATCTCGATGAAATCCCTGATGTAGGCCTCGAACTCTTCGTGGCTCATGCGTGGCTGCCCGACTTGTGCGAGCTGGATGAAACCCACGTAGGCCGAGTAGGCGAGACGCGCGCGATTCGCCGCGGTCGCAGGATCGAAACCGGCCTGGCGGAATGCATCGGTCACGAAGTCGATGCGCCGCTGCGAGACGCGCTCGACCAGCGGCCCGATCAAGGGCTGGTCCAGCGCCTTGAACAATGCCGCGAACACCGCGTGCGACTGATGCTTGTGGCTGACCTGGCGCACGAGTTCGCGCACGCGTTCGCGCGGATCGGACACCGCTTCGATCGGCGCGATCACGTGCTCTTCGTCGTTGCGTTCCCAGCGATCGATCGCAGCCTGGATCAGCGCCTCGCGCGTCGGGAAATGCCAGTAGAAGCTGCCCTTGGTCACGCCGAGCCGACGCGCGAGCGGTTCGACCGCGACCGCCGCGAGACCGCTCTCTGCGAGCACGTCGAGCGCGGCCTGTTCCCAGTCCGCGGCCGACAGCCGGTTGCGTTGATCGAGCTTTGCGCGCGGTGACGGTGCGTTGATGGGCTCCATCCGTGAAGTGTGCATGAGTGCCTGCGAAGCGCAAAGCGCCGGAAGTCATCCGCGACTGTTTTGCGAGCAAAAACAATCGCGTAATTTCTGGACGCAGGCGTATTGACTTGCCTCCGGAGCGCCACCATACTTTAGCGTATGGTGAAGCCGAAGGCGGCTTCCGCGCGACCCGGAGACTTCGAAGATGGCACTGATTCCGTTCCTCGCCGGCGTAGTCGTTTCGCTCATCGCGGCCTACCTGCGCGTGCAGTTGCTGCCGTGGACGCTCGCGACGGCGGCGGCGATCCTCGTCGCCGGCGTGCTCGTGCATGCGCCTGCCCTCGCAGTCGCGCTGCCACTGCTCGTACTCGGCGCCGTCGCGATCCCGCTCAACCTTCCCGAGTTCCGGCGCCGCAAGCTCAGCGCGCCGCTGCTCGCGCTGTTCCGCAAGGCCTTGCCGCAGTTGTCCGCGACCGAGCAGATCGCGCTCGATGCCGGCACGGTCGGGTTCGAGGGCGAGCTGTTCAGCGGCAAGCCCGACTGGTCGAAGCTGCTCGCGCAGCCGAGGCCGGAGCTGTCGGTCGAGGAGCAGGCGTTCCTCGATGGACCCGTCGAGGAACTCTGCGCGATGGCCAACGACTGGCAGATCACGCACGAACTCGCGGACCTCCCGCCCGAGATCTGGGATTACCTCAAGAAGCACCGCTTCTTCGGCATGATCATCCCGAAGAAGTATGGCGGCCTCGAATTCTCCGCGCTCGCGCAGGCCGCGGTGCTGCAGAAGCTCATGGGCGTCTCCGGCTCCCTCGCAGTGACCGTCGGCGTGCCGAACTCGCTCGGCCCGGGCGAGCTGCTGCTGCACTACGGTACCGACGAGCAGCGCGACTACTACCTGCCGCGCCTCGCCGACGGCCGCGAGATCCCGTGCTTCGCTCTGACCGGCCCGTACGCGGGTTCGGACGCCACGTCGATCCCGGACTACGGCATCGTCTGCAAGGGCGAATGGAACGGTGCGAACGTGGTCGGCGTGCGGCTGACGTTCGACAAGCGCTACATCACGCTCGCGCCGATCGCGACGCTGTTCGGCCTCGCGTTCCGCATGCACGACCCCGAGCACCTGCTCGGCGACGTCGACGATCTCGGCATCACGCTCGCGTTGCTGCCGCACGACACGAAGGGGCTCGAATTCGGTCGTCGCCATTTCCCGCTCAACGCGGCGTTCCACAACGGACCGGTGCGAGGCAAGGACGTGTTCGTGCCGCTCTCGCAGTTGATCGGCGGCGCCGACATGGCGGGGCAGGGCTGGCGCATGCTCGTCGAATGCCTCTCGGTCGGGCGCGGCATCACGCTGCCGTCGAACGCGGCGGGCGGCGTCAAGGCCGGCGCGATCGCCTCCGGCGCCTACGCGCGCATCCGCAAGCAGTTCGGCATCGCGATCGGCCGCTTCGAAGGCGTGGAAGAGGCGCTCGCGCGCATTGGAGGGCATGCCTACGCGATCAGCGCGCTCGCGCGCGCGAGCGCGGCCGCAGTCGACCGCGGCGAGAAGCCCGCGGTGCCCTCGGCGATCGCCAAGTACCACACGACCGAACTCGGCCGCGAGGTCGCCAGGGACGTGATGGACGTGCACGGCGGCAAGGCGGTGCAGCTCGGTCCGAACAACTACGCCGGGCGCGCGTGGCAGACCGCCCCGATCGCGATCACGGTCGAAGGCGCGAACATCATGACGCGCAGCCTCATGATCTTCGGACAGGGCGCGATCCGTTGCCACCCGTGGGTGCTCAAGGAAATGGAGGCGGTCAAGCTCGGCGACTACCGCGCCTCGCTCAAGGCGTTCGATGCGGCATTGTTCGGTCACGTCGGCTTCGCGATCTCCAACGCCGTGCGCAGCCTCGTGCTCGGCCTCACGTTCGCGCGCATCGGGCGCGTGCCCGGCGATGCGTACGCGCGTCGCTATTACCGCAAGCTCAACCGCTACGCGGCCGCGCTCGCGCTGGTCGCGGATACCTCGATGCTGATCCTCGGCGGCAAGCTCAAGTTCAAGGAGAAGATCTCCGCGCGACTCGGCGATGTGCTCTCGAACCTCTACATCGCGAGCGCGATGCTCAAGCGCTACGAGGACCAGGGCCGCCCGGTGGCGGACCGGCCGCTGCTCGCGTGGGCGTTCCATGATTGCGTCCACCGCATGCAGGGGGCGCTCGACGGCGTGCTGCGCAATTTCCCGGTGCGCCCGGTCGCGTGGGTGCTGCGCGCACTCGTGTTCCCGTTCGGTCGGCGCGAGGTGCCGCCTTCCGACCGCCTCGGCCACCGCGTCGCGGCGATCCTGTGCGCGCCGAACGAGGCACGCACGCGCCTCGGCGAGTGGGTCTACCTGACGCCGAGCGCGAACAACCCGATCGGCCGCATGGATGCGCTGCTTCCCGACGTGATCGCGGCCGAGCCGGTCGAGCGCAAGCTGCTCAAGGCGATGAAGTCGGGCGAACTCGCAGGCTACGACTACGACGCGCAGCTTGCCGACGCCGTGGCGAAGGGCATCCTGAGCGCGGCCGAGCGCGACCTGCTCGCGCGCGTGCGCGCCGCGAGTTTCGAGTTCATCTCTGTCGACGACTTCGATCCGGCCGAGCTGGCCGCGAACCGGCCCAGCAAGCCGTCCTCGCTGCGTTCGGTGGCCTGATCCTGGCCAGCACGGCGCTCGCGCTGTTCCAGCGGTTCGGCGCCACCGCGCCGGGCCGCTGGCTGGTGTCGCGGCTCGTGTGCCTGCGCGCGCCGTACTTCGCATCGATCACGCCGCGCATCGAACGGCTCGAACCCGGCCTCTGCGTCGTCGCGATCCGCGATCGCCGCGCGGTGCGCAACCATATCGGCACCGTGCATGCGATCGCGCTCTGCAACATGGCCGAACTCGCAGGCGGACTCGCGACCGACGCCGCGATGCCGCCGACGATGCGCTGGATCCCGAAGGGCATGAGCGTGCGCTACCTGCGCAAGGCGAGCGGCCCGATGACCGCGACCGCACGCATCGAACCCCTGTTCGACCGCGTCGATGCGCACGAGGCGCACGCACGCGTCGGGATCACGAATGCCGCGGGCGAGACGGTGTTCGAGGCCGACATCGCAATGTGGATCTCGCCGCACAAGGCGTGACCCGCCAGCCGTAGGAGCCCACCCTGTGGGCGACCCGCGCAGTGAAACCGATTGCGCGGCGGCATTCCGATCGACGCGAATCGCGCACAGGGTGCGCTCCTGCAAATCCCGCGCTGTAGGAGCCCACCCTGTGGGCGACCCGCGCAGGAAACCGTTTGTGCGCGATGCTTCGCATTCCCGCGATCGCGCACAGGGTGCGCTCCTACGCGAAATCCATCCGTACGAGCCCACCCTGTGGGCGACCCGCGCAGTGAAACCGGTTGCGCGGCGGCATTCCGATCGGCGCGAATCGCGCACAGGGTGCGCTCCTACGGAAAGCCGTCGCGGAAGATGAGGTCGTCTTGCGTCGCGCACGACGCGATGTCCTCGCGCGCGAGCGGCTCGACGTCGACGGTGACTGGCGTGGAGACGAGCGACAACGGCGAGGTCGCCGGCGTCCACGCGAGCTCGCCGACCTGGGTGTCGGTCGCGGTGGCGAAGCCGTCGTAGCTCGCCTCCTCGCAGAGCAGCCCTTCGCCGTCGTCGGCATCCACGCGATGGACCGACTCGAACACGCGTGCGTCGTCCTCGCGCATCGCGCCGAGCGCGAGCATCAGGCCGCCGTCGCCGCGTGCGATCGCGCCGCTGGGAAACACCTGGTTCTGGGTCGGATAGCGGCGCTGCAGCGTGATGCCGAGGTCGGCATCGAGATGCATGAGCACGGTACCGGTCTCGCCGACTTCGCCGTTCGCTTCGCCGTAGAGCAAGGTGCCGCCGCCCGGCGCGGGCGCGACGTCGGCCGCGTTGAAGAACGGCAGCAGCGTGCGCTCGGCGGCCGGCGCGAGGTGGCCGTCGAGCCGATGCAGGTAGAAGAAGTTGGGCCCGAACGCGGTGCGACGGCCGGCCAGGACGTAACCCGCGCCGTCCTCGAACAGGCGCAGCGCGGACGCGCGGATGCCCGCGCTCACGGGATGCGAAATCAGGTGGCTCGATGCGATCGCGCCGTCGTCCGCGAGCGCCACGATGCCGTCACCCGCTTCGAACCCGCCCGTGCCATCCCGGCGCACTTCGAGCGCGACCGCCTCGCCTCCACCCGCGAGCGCAATGACGTCGGCGCCGCGCTCGTGCGCCTCCGGCGTGCCGAGCATGCGCGCGTCCGCAAGCTCGCCGGTCGCCACGTCGACGCTCGCTAGGAATGCATCGCCGTCGCCCGCCACGCCTTCGACGACCGGCTGGATGCCACCGACCAGCAGCGGCGCGCGACCCTCGCGCGCGCGCAGCCAGGCGTCCTCGAACGTCGCATCGGCGTGTGTGTAGCGTCGACTCCAGACGACGCCGAGGACCGCGTCGAGCCGCACGAGGAACAGCGCCTGCGGCAGGCCGAAGGACGCATCGTGGTCGATGCCGGCGACCAGCACGTGGCCGGCGCCGAGGTCGACCAGCGAGCGCGCGCTCCACGAGCGCCCGTCCGACGGTACGAGCGCGAACGCGGCGACTTGCGCACCGCCCGCTTCGCGCAGCACGAGGTAGGGCAGCGCGCTGTTGTCTTCCGCGATGCGCGTGCCGAGCGTGAGCCAGCGCCCGTCGCTGCGGAAGATCGCGTCCGCGACGCGCAGGTCGATCCCCGCATCGCCGAGCGCGACGCCATCCGAGAATCGACCGGATTCCGCCGCCGCAGGCGCCGAGAAGAGGGTGGCAGCTGCGAAGGCGAGGCAAGCGCAGAGGCGTAGGGCGTGCGTCATCGGGATTCCGTCGAGGGGGACGATCCAGCAGGACGGAAGAACGGGCCGGGTCCGTCGCAGGCTCGCGCGCGGAGTGCGATGAAGCGTTGTGTGGCGGCGCCGAAGCGAAGCGCCGCGACTCAATCGGCGAGCGCGCGCGCGTGGTGCCGCAGGTGGTCGCCGACGAAACTCTGCACGAACCAGTAGCTGTGGTCGTAGCCGGGACGTCGCCGCAGTTCGAGCGCCTGGCCGGCTTCGCTGCAGGCACGTTCGAGGCGCTCGGGCTGCAACTGGTCGTCGAGGAATTTGTCGGCCTCGCCCTGGTCGACGAGCAGGGTGCCCGGGAAACGCGCGCCGTCTGCGAGCAGCGCGCACGCATCGTAGCTCCGCCAGGATTCGCGGTCTTCGCCGAGGTAGCGCGGCAGCGCCTTGCGACCCCACGGCACCTGTGAAGGCGCGACGATCGGTGCGAACGCGGAGACCGACCGGTAGCGCTGCGGATGGCGCAGCGCGATCACGAGCGCGCCGTGCCCGCCCATCGAATGCCCGAAAATGCCTTGCCGCGATGTGTCCGCCGCGTCGAAGTTCCGCCCCACCAGCTCCGGCAGTTCGTCGGTGATGTAGGTGTGCATGCGGAATCGCGCGGAAAACGCGGGCGTTGTCGCATCGAGGTAGAACCCCGCGCCCTCGCCGAACTCCCAGTCGCCCGTCGCGCCATCGATGCCGGTCGCGCGCGGACTGGTGTCGGGCGTGACGAGCACGATCCCGAGCTCGGCCGCGAGCCGCTGCGCGCCCGCCTTGATCGCGAAGGTCTCCTCGTTGCAGGTCAGGCCCGCGAGGTAGTACAGCACCGGTGCGCGCGCGCCTTGCGCGAGCGGCGGCCGGTACACGCCGAAGCGCATGTCGCCGCCGGTCTCGTACGAGGCATGGCGGTAGAAGCCCTGCGTGCCGCCGAAGCAGCGCTGCTCGGAAAGGATCTCGATGTCCATCGGGAAGTCCGTGGTGTCGGCCGAAACCGAAGTCTAGCTATGATGCCCGGTTTGCGCTGCGGAGCCCGCCATGCCCTACACGCCGATCGTCGCGACCCTCGGTTACGTGCTGTCGCCGGATCGCCGGCGCGTGTTGATGATCCATCGCAATGCGCGCCCCGATGACCACCATCTCGGCAAGTACAACGGCCTCGGCGGCAAGATCGACCCGCACGAGGACGTGCTCGTGGGCATGCGGCGCGAGATCCGCGAGGAAGCCGGCATCGAGTGCACTCGACTCGTGCTGCGCGGCACGATCAACTGGCCCGGCTTCGGTCAGCAGGGCGAGGACTGGCTCGGCTTCGTGTTCCTCGTGGACGCGTTCGAAGGCACGCCGTTCGCGCGCAACGCCGAGGGTGCGCTCGAATGGGTCGAACGCGCTCGGCTGCACGACCTGCCGATGTGGGAAGGCGACCGCCACTTCCTGCCGCTGGTATTCGACGAGGATCCGCGGCCGTTCCATGGCGTGATGCCCTATCGCGACGGACGCATGCAGTCGTGGAGCTACTCGCGCGCCTGAGCCTCGGGCGCCGGCGCACGCGCAGCGATCGCGCGCGCGGCCTGCCAGCCGACCCAGCCGGAGGCAGATGCCGCGAGCATCGCGAGCGCAGCCAGTCCCGGCACCGTCGCGCCGATCGCGCGCAGCCCATTGAGGCCGCTGGTGATCGCGAGGTCGCCGAAGCGCCATACCGAGGTGTCGATGAAGTTCTTGGTCTTGTAGCGCGTCTCCGCGTCGACCTGCGTGTAGAGCGTGTCGAGTGCGGGCTTGAAGATGCCGTATGCGCTCGCGCGCGTGATCATCGCGACGAGTGCGATCCAGGGCCCCCCGATGACGACGAGCCCTGCCAGCATCACCGCCTTGACCGCACCGTCGAGCGCGAGCGCAGGCGCGGAGCCGAAGCGCACCATCAGCGCGCGCGTCACCGTGACCTGCAGCAGCGCCTGCAGGATGTTCGCGCCGAGGTCGATGCTGGCCGCGAAGTCCGTGCGCTGCTCGCGCGTTGCGTAGGTCGCGCCGCTGTAGTCGGCCAGCAGCGCGTAGATCACGGTGCCGACCGCATCGCCGAGCAGCATCAGCAGCGCGAAGCGCCGCATCAGCGGCGATTTCACGGTCTCGATCGCGCCCGCGATGAAACTGCCACCGATCACGCGCTCGTCGCGGCGCTCGTCGCCGGCGACCGGATGGCGCTTGGACCAGGCCGAGAGCCAGAGGATGCATGCGACCGAGAGTCCGAGCAGCAGCGAGGACACCACGAGCAGGCCGGATACGCCGATCGCGAACACGAGCGCCTTGGTCAGCGCCGGCCCCGCGATCGCGCCGGCCGCGCCGCCGAGCGCGATGACCGGGAACAGCCGCCGCGCCTGTTCGGCATCGAACAGGTCGGCCATGAAGCTCCAGAACACCGACACCACGAACAGGTTGAACACGCTGCCGTAGACGAAGAATGCGATCCCGAGCATGCGCGCGTCGACCGCATCCTGGGCACGGAACAGCGGGATGAACGCGACCATGCACGCGATGAAGAACAGGTACACGATCGGCACGAAATGGCGGCGCTTGAAACGCGCGACGAGCGCGCCGAACAGCGGCGCGAGCGCGAACGTCGCCACGAACGTCGCCGCGTAGAAGATCGGCAGTGCGGTCGACCCGACTGCGGCCACCAGCTGGTCGCGCACGGGCCGGATCACGTAGTACGCCGCGAGCACGAGGAAGAAGAATGCGAACGACACGCCCACGGCGAACCACTCGTGGCGCTGGATGGCGGGACGGTTCGGCACGTGATCGTGGGGCCGGGAATGGGGAATGGAGAATAGGGAATAGGGCGGGGCAAGTACATCGCGACGATGCCGGCATCACGCGCGCCCTCACCCCGGCCCGGGAAGCGATGCGGCCTGCAGTCGAAGTCGAACGCCTCGTCACGGACGCTTCAAGCCTGTTTCCCGCTTGCCCGGGCACACTCATAATCCGGTCATGTCCGCGACCCTCGCCTCGCTCCATGCCTACCCGTTGAAGTCCGGTGCGCCGCTCACGCTCGATGCGGCCAAGCTCGAGGCGCGCGGTATCGCGGGCGACCGGCGCTGGATGCTCGTCGACGCGAACGGCAGGTTCGTGACCGGCCGGCAGTTCGCGCGCCTGCCGCTCGTGCGCGCGCGGCCCCGCGAAGACGGCGCGCTCGTCGTCGATGCGCCGGGCATGCCGACGATCGCGGTCACGCCGCCCGCGCCCGAGGGCGAGCGCGTCGCGACCGCGGTCTGGCAGGCCGAGGTCACGCCACTTCTCGCCGATGCGGGCGCGCACGCGTGGTTCTCGCGCTTCCTCGGCGTGCCGGTGCGGCTCGTGCACATGGATCAGCGCTGCGACCGGCGCGTCGTGCAGATGTACGATGGGCGCTATGGTCGCGACGAGGACCGCGTGAGCCTCGCCGATGCGTTTCCGCTGCTGCTGGTGTCGCAGGCCGCGCTCGACCAGCTCAACGCGAAGCTCGCCCAGCCGGTGCCGATGCTGCGCTTCCGGCCCAACCTCGTGGTCGCCGGGACCCAACCCCATGCGGAAGACGACTGGCGCCGCATCCGCATCGGTGCGATCGAGTTCGACGTGGTCAAGGCCTGCACGCGTTGCGTGTTCACGACCGTCGATTTCGAACGCGGCGAGCGCGATCCAACGGGCGAGCCCCTGCGCACGCTCACGACCTATCGCCGCACCGCCGAAGGCGTCACCTTCGGCCAGAACCTGATCCCGCGCGGCACCGGCACCCTCCGCGCAGGCGACCCCATCGAGGTCCTGTCGTAGGAGCGCACCCTGTGCGCGATCGCGGGGATTTCGTGCACCCCGCGAGCGACCGGTTTCCTGCGCGGATCGCCCACAGGGTGGGCTCCTACGAAAAGCGGTACTTCAACGCGCGTAGGAGCGCACCCTGTGCGCGATCGCGGGATTTCGTGCACGCCGCGAACGACCGGTTTCCTGCGTGGATCGCCCACAGGGTGGGCTCCTGCCGGATCGTCGATGGTGGCTCCCGCGATGCATGCGGCAACCGGTGGAGTAACGGCTCTAACCCTCCCGCCTACGCTCGACCCATGACGTATGACTACGTGATCGTCGGTGCGGGTTCCGCCGGATGCGTGCTGGCCAATCGCCTGAGTGCGAACCCCGCCCACCGCGTGCTGCTGCTCGAGGCCGGCGGTCGCGACTGGCATCCGTTCATCCACATGCCGGCGGGGCTTGCGAAGCTCGCGGGCAACACGCGCGTCAACTGGAACTACACGACCGAGCCCGAACCGAACCTCGATGGACGTCGCCTCTGGTGGCCGCGCGGCAAGGTGCTCGGTGGCTCGAGTTCGATCAACGCGATGTGCTACACGCGCGGCGTCGCGCGCGACTACGACGAGTGGGCGAAGGCGACCGGCGATCCGCGCTGGGCATGGGCCTCGGTACTCGATCTGTTCAAGCGCAGCGAAGGCAATACGCGCGGTGCCGATGCTTTCCACGGCGGCGATGGCCCGCTCACGGTCGCGCCGCTGCGCCACCACAACGTGCTGTCGCAGGCATTCATCGACGCCGCAGTGGCCGCGGGGCATCCACGCAACGACGATTTCAACGGCGCTCACCAGCAGGGCTTCGGCTACTACGCGGTGACCCAACGCAATGGCGCGCGCTGCTCGGCCGCGGTCGCATACCTTCGTCCTGCGCTCGCGCGACCGAACCTGGAACTGCGTACCGGCGCGCACGTGACGCGCGTGCTGCTCGACGGACATCGCGCGGTCGGCGTCGAGTTGCGCCGTCGCGGACGCCTCGAGCGCGTCGACGCCAATTGCACGATCCTCGCGGGCGGGGCAGTCAACTCACCGCAGCTGCTGATGCTGTCCGGAGTCGGCGCCGCCGATGAACTGCGCGCGCACGACATCGCGTTGCGACACGAGCTGCCGGGCGTCGGCGCGAACCTGCAGGATCATCTCGACATCTGCACGCTCGTGCGTTCGACCCGACCGGTGACCTACGACCGCATCAGCGACATCGCGGTCGCGCTGCGCTTCCTGCTGCGTCGCGACGGCATCGGCAGCTCGAACATCGCGGAGGCCGGAGGCTTCGTGCGCTCGCGCCTGGCCGAGGACGAGCGCAGCGATCTTCAGTTCCACTTCGTACCGGCGCTGCTCGACGACCACGGACGCCATCGGCTCGAAGGTTTCGGTTACACCGTGCACGCGTGCGCGTTGCGCCCGCGCAGCCGCGGTGCGATCCGCCTGCGCTCGGCCGATCCCGCCGCTGCGCCCGCGATCCACGCGAACTACCTCGGCGACGCCGATGGCCACGACCTGCGCCTGATGATCGAAGGCGCGCGCGTCGCGCGCGGGATCCTCGCGCAGGCGCCGTTCGCGCCGTATCGAGGCGATGAAGTCTTCCCCGGCGCCGACACGCACGACGACGCGGGCCTCGCAGCGTTCATCCGGCGCAAGGCCGAGACGATCTACCACCCGGTCGGCACCTGCCGCATGGGCAACGACGCGATGGCGGTCGTCGACAGCGAATTGCGCGTGCGCGGGCTCGACGGGCTGCGCGTCGTCGACGCGTCGATCATGCCGAACCTCGTCAGCGGCAACACCAACGCGCCGACGATGATGATCGCCGAGCACGCGTCGGATCTGATCCGCGCCTCGTAGGCTGGACGACCGAAGGTCGGCCGGCGCCGTTCGCGCTGCGGTTGGATCCGGGACGCCGGCCGCGCTGCGCGCGTCCAGCCTACAGCGCGGCGGTGAGTTCCGGCACGATCTTGAACAGGTCGCCGGCGAGTCCGAAGTCCGCGACCTCGAAGATCGGCGCGTCCGCATCCTTGTTGATCGCGACGATCGTGCCGGCGTCCTTGATGCCGGTCAGGTGCTGGATCGCGCCGCTGATGCCGATCGCGAAATAGAGCTCCGGTGCGATGATCTTGCCGGTCTGCCCGACCTGCAAGTCGCTCGGCACGTACCCCGCATCGACCGCCGCGCGCGACGCGCCGACCGCCGCGCCGAGCTTGTCGGCCAGCGCATAGATGATCGAGAAGCCGTCGGAAGAACCGAGCGCGCGACCGCCCGAGACCACGCGCGACGCGGCCTGCAGGTCGGGGCGATCGCTCTTGCCCTGCGCGAGTCCGACGTAGCGCGTATGCGTCGGCAACGCGACGTCGAGCGCAAGCGGTTCGACCGGCGCCGCGTTCGCGCCGCTCGCCGCAGCCGCGTAGGACGCGGTGCGCACGGTCGCGACGAGGATCGCATCGGCGGGCGCCTCGACCGTGACGATCGCATTGCCCGCGTAGATCGGCCGCTTGAACGTGTACGCGCCTTCGACCGCCGACAGGTCGGACACCTGCGCGACGCCGAGCAGCGCGGCAACACGCGGCATCAGGTCCTTGCCGAACGTCGTCGACGGCGCGAGCACATGCGTGTAACCGCCTTTCGCGGCCGCGGCGACCTGCGGTGCGAGGATCGCGGCGAGCGGATTCGCGTTCTCCGCGCGCGCGACCGCGAGTACCTTCGCCACGCCATCGATCCTCGCGGCTTCACCGGCGACCGCGGCGGGATCGGCGGCCAGTACCAGCACCTCGATCGCGTCGGCCTTCAGTTCCTTCGCGCAACTCACGCAGCGCGCGGTGCTCGCATTGAGCGCGCCATCGAGGTGCTCGGCGACAATCAGGATCTTGCTCATGGCTCGTGTCTCTCTTCGTATGCGGTGGCGGCGCGAGGCGGCCGCGGTGGATCAGAGCAGGCCCTTTGCCTTCAACGCAGACACCAGCTCCGCGACGTCCTTGACCATCACGCCCTTGCTGCGCTTCGCGGGCGCGGCGAACGTCGTGGCCTTCAGATGGTCGCCCGACTCGACGCCAAGGCTCGCGAATTCGATCGTCTCGATCGGCTTGGACTTCGCCTTCATGATGTCGGGCAGCTTGATGAAGCGCGGCTCGTTGAGGCGCAGGTCGGTGGTGACCACCGCGGGCAGGTCCACTTCGATCGTCTCGAGGCCCGCGTCCACTTCGCGCGTGACCTTCGCGACGCCGCCTTCGACCTCGACCTTCGACGCGAACGTCGCCTGCGGGCGGTCCCACAGCGCGGCGAGCATCTGACCGGTCTGGTTGCAGTCGTCGTCGATCGCCTGCTTGCCGAGCAGCACGATGCCGGGCTGCTCCTTCTCGACGATCTTGAGCAGCGCGCGCGCGGCGGTGAGCGGCTGGATCGCCTCGCCCGTGACGACGTGGATCGCGCGGTTCGCGCCCATCGCGAGGCCGTTGCGGATATGCGCCTGCGCATCGGCGGGGCCGATCGTGACGACGACGACCTCCTCGGCAATGCCTTTTTCGCGCAGCCGCAGCGCCTCCTCGAGCGCGATGTCGTCGAACGGGTTGGCGGACAGCTTGACGCCGTCGGTGACCACGCCGGAACCGTCCGGCTTGACCTGGATGCGCACGTTGTAATCGACGACGCGCTTGTAGCCGACCAGGATCTTCATCGGGTGTCGAACCTCGCTGCGGATCGCGCGGCCGCAAGGGGCCGGCGCAAAGAACGGCGATTTTAACGGAAAGGACGTCTCCACGCTGCGCCGCGAGAGGGCGGCAGGTTGTCCACAGCCGGCGTGGACAGGCCTGTGGACAACCCGTGGGTGACGCCCGGATCGCTCGGCGCCATGCGCGTGTGGCGCGATTGCGCAGAGAACGACCAGCGCGCCGCGGACTCAGCCAGGCGGAGGCCCGGCTTCGAATCCGTCGGCGAAGATCCGATCCGGCACGACTTCGACCGCGCCGATGTCGCAGCCCGCTCCGTGCGGGCGCGCGACGCCGCGCTGGTCGGCGGCCTGCATGCAGGCCGCGGTCGCGATCGCATCGATCGCCGCGCTGGGCGCGCCGGGCAACATCGTCGGCGTGGGACCGCCGTTGTCCTGCAACGGACCCAGGTCGACGGGCCCACCGCCGACGAGGTTGGCCGAGCCGGACCATGCCACGCCCGCATCGATGTCGGCGCCGCTCGCCGCGGAGTTGCCCGCGATGATCGACCGATCGATCGCGCCGGTGCCGGTTCCGCCTATGCCACCGCCCGCGCCACCGGTGCCGTTCGATGCCAGCGTGGCGTGATCGAGTTGCAGCGTCGCGGCCGGCGCCAGGTAGACGCCGCCGCCGCCCTGCGCGGCCTGGTTGCCGGCGATGGTCGTATTGATCGCGTTGAGCGTGCCCTCGGCATGCGCGCCGCCGCCGACGTAGCGGGCGGAATTCGCACTGATCGTGGACTGGTCGAGCACCATCCCGGCGCCATCGAGCACGTGCAGGCCGCCTCCGCTGTAGTAAGCCTGGTTCGACGAGACGATGCTGCGCAGCAGGCTCGCGGACGCACCGACCTGGAGGCCGGCGCCGCGCTTGCCGGTATTGCCGCTGATCGTGCTGTCGACCACGGCGAGCGTGCCAGCGGCGTGGATGCCGCCCCCGTGCGAAACGGCCCACTCGCCATTTTCCGTGATGCGGCTCGCCGACACGGTCGCGGCGCTGCCGGCGTGCACGCCACCACCGAGGTAGGCGGCGTTGTTGTCGATCGTGCAGCGGGTCAGCACCAGTGCGCCGCCGAGCGATGCGATGCCGCCGCCGCCGTAGCCGGCGCGATTGCCGCTGACGCGGCTGTCGACCATCGCGAGATCGGCCGCTTCCATGCAGACGCCGCCGCCTTCGCGGCGACCGCCGCAGAGCGGTGGCAGGGCATCGCCGTTGCGGAGTGCGAGGCCCTTGAGTTCGAGCAGGCCTCCGGCGGGTGCGGTGCCGCGCAGCACGCCGAACGCGTGGGCCGCGCCTTCGGGGCGCGCGATCGTCACGCCGTCGGCGTACTGGCCGGAGCCGGTTCCGCGCCACTCGCTGCCGTCGATCGTGAGCCGCGCCGCGCTGATGACCAGCGTGCCGCCGAGCCCGCCGGTCGAATCGGCCGAGTCCGCCAAGGTGACGGTTCCCGGCGTGGCCGCGCCGCTGATCGCGGAGGCGGCGAAGGTGAGGCTGTCGTCGATGCCGAACGGTCCACCGCTGTTCTGGCACGCGCCGACCAGGCTGCCGATGTTGAACGAGAGGATCGCCTGCCGAAGCGTGCAGGTGGCGGGCGAGGCGGCATCGGTGTCGTCGGGCGAGGTGACGACGAGGGTGGCGGCTTGGGCAGCCATTGGCGCCATCACGGCCAGCAGCGCAGACGCGAGTCGGCGCCGCTGCACGCGCAGCGAGGCGGGCTCCGCAGGGAGAAGGCGCTGCGACGCAAGTGGCGGTGCCGGCATCGGTGGAACTCCCGCTGGGCGCGCCGCGGCGGCGCATGCTCCTGTACGCGGGATCGGGCCCGATCCCCGCACATGACCGTTCCGCGCCACTTTCACACGGAGACGCGTGCCAGCAGCACCTCGGCGAAGCGGCGCGCGCTGCCCGGCGCGTGCGCGAAGAACAGCGAGGGTTCCGCGAGTTCGAGTTCGAGCAGCCGCGGACGTCCGTCGCGGTCCTCGATCAGGTCGACGCGCGCATAGGCGGGTACCGGCGTGAACGGCAGCGCGTCGAGCACAGCCTGCGCGAGCCCGCGCTCTGCCGCGTGGGGTTCGCGTGCGCGGATGTCCTCGGTCGCGAACAGCGCCTGGGTCGAGTCCTCGCCGGCGCGCAGCAGCGGGCCCTTGCGGATCGCATGGCTGAATTCGCCGTCGAAGTACACGAGTGCGGTCTCGCCGCGTTCATCCACACGTTCGAGGTAGGGTTGCAGCAGCGCGCTGCGGCCCGCGGCGAGCAGGCGTTCGAGATGCGCCAGCGCGGCCGCGGTCGCGCCGCGCGCATGGCGCTGCGCATCGCGCGAGCCCGCGCCGATGCAGGGCTTGATCACGAACCACGGTTCCTCGATGCGGTGGACGAACGCCGCCAGGGCCGCGCGCGCATCCTGGCCCGGTTCGACGAACACGCTGGGCACGATCTCGATGCCGTCGCGTTCGAGCTCGGCGAGATAGTGCTTGTCGGTGTTCCAGCGCAGCACGCCCTGAGGATTCAGAAGTCGCGTGCGCTGCGCGACCTGCGCCGCCCACGCGAGGAACTCGGCGGGGCGGTCGGTGTAGTCCCAGGTCGATCGCACCACCGCCGCGTCGACGCCAGCCCATTCGAAGCCCGCATCGTCCCAGTCGACGATCGCGACCTCGGCGCCCGCCTCGCGCAGCGCCTCGTCCAGCGGTGCGAGGTCCTCGTCGAGCGCGCGTGCGGCAGCGACGGTCACGAGGGCGATGCGGGGTGTGGTCATGCGGATGCTCGGCGTGCGGATCGCCAAGCATCGCATGCGCGCAACGTCCGCGGGAGGGCGCCGCGCGACGCAGGCGCGTCCCTCAGGCGCCCACGCAGACGCGCTTGCCGTCCGCGTTCCAGACGCTCAGCGTGCCGGGCTTGCCTGCGTAGAGATCCATGCGCGCGCAACTGCCGCGACCGGTGCTCTCGTCGATCTCGACGTTCCAGGTCGCGATCGCGCTGCTGCGCTCGCTGCCGGTGCGCAGTGTCGTGTAGAAGGAGTCGCCGCTGTGGTTGAAATACAGGTTCATGCCCTGCGGACCGCCCTGGTTCCACTCGCCCGCGAGTCGAAGTTCACCCCTCGCGTTGAATTCGATGAGACCTTCGCCGCGGAAACCGTCGTGCTCGACCACGACCAGCGCCTGCCCCTGGCGAAGTTCGCGCACGCGCGCGGGCGCGCTGCCGTCACTCGCGCCGCTGGCAGTCGTCGTCGCATGCGTCCCGGTTGCCGCGCCGGAGGCTGCCGGCGTGGCACCCGCTGCACGCGGCGCCGCCGACGATGGGTTGCCGCCGCCGAGATCGACGAGCACGAAATTGTCGAACACCGCGCTGGTGCCGGCCATCTGTTCGCCTGCGACCAGCAGCCCGCTGCGCCCCCCGCGCAGTTCGGAATCCTTCGCCTCGATGCGGCTCCCGCCCGTTGCAGAGAAGCTCAGGGTGTCGCCCCTGCATTCGACCGTGAAGCGCGTGTCGACGCTTCCGGCCATCACGCTCTTGACGCGCCCCTGTGCGAGTGTGGTCGGCTGGCCGTCCTTGACCTTGACGATCAGCAGCACCGCGTCGCCGCGCGCGATGAAGCCGTAGAAGTTCTCCATGTCCTGCGCGCGGCACGCGACGCCGCCGGCACCCGCGCCGAGTCCCGCATACATGAACATGTCGGTTTCGATGCGCACGTTGTCGCCACTGGCCTGGCGCGGCGCCGGCACCAGCCCGAACGTGTTGTCCTTGACCGGCGTGAGCTGGTATTGCCCGCTGTCGGTGTAGATGCTGAAGCCGGCGTCGCTGTCGCGCGTGGCCGCGACGTGGGGCCAGCCGCTTGCAGGATTGCTGAAATCGTCCTGCATCACGGTCTGCGCGGCGACCGGCATGGCAGCGACGAGCACGAGTGCGGATGCGAGTGCGCGGAACGGGTTCATCGTGACCTCCTCGACGGCACCATGCCGCCCTTGTTCCGCAGTACGCGCGATCGCCGCGCTTTCACCGCGGCCCAAGGGACGGCGCCGCGCGCGAAGAATCCCGTGCCGCGTGCCGTACTGCGACCGACAGGCGCGCTGCCGCGCCACAGAAGGCCTCGCGCATGTCCGGTCGCGTCCCGCATGTCCTCGTTGCATCCGTGCTGTGGCCGTTCCTGCTGTTCGTGCTCTGCGCATGTGCCGCCGAGCCGAAGGTGCACCTGCGTATCCGCAACAGCGGCGAGCTCGCGTTCGAGCATGTCTGGCAGGGCTCGCCGCTGGCCGGCACCGACCATGACTTCGGTCGCATCGAGCCCGGGCAGACAAGCCGCTGGCATGCGTTCCCCGCGGAGCTTGCGCACTACCGCAAGACGCGCCTGCAGCCGGAGCAGGGTCGACAACTCATCGACGTGATCGATCCGATGCGCTGGGTCGGGCAACCCGAGCTGCCGCCGGGCTACTACACGCTCGACTATGCGTTGCATCCCCGGGGACTGCACATGAACCTGGTGCGATCGACCGGGACGGACTGAACGCGGCCGCCGGAGAATCCGCCATCGCACCGCGTACTGCGAACGCGTGCGGCATGAAGCCGCGTGAAGGAGAGATCCCGTGATTCGTTTCCTGCGAAACGTACTGACCTGCGCGACCGTCGCGCTCATGGTTCCCGCGGCCTTTGCCGGCGTGCTCGATCCGACTTTTGCGGACGAGGGGGTCAAGGTCCTGGACTTCGCGGGCGAGCCGGGCATGAGTGGCTCCGAGAGGGGCATCGCGAACTGCCCGGCGGCGGGAGACCGCCAACTCGTTGTGACGAGCGACGGCGCAGACCTGATCGTCGTGGCGCGCCTCTCGTTCGATGGCAGCCTGGACACCAGCTTCGGTGATGGTGGCGTGCGTCACCATGCGGTTGCCACGACCCACTACGACACAGCCGCGGTCGCGGCCGTCTGCCGTGCCGATGGCGGCATCTGGATCGTCGCGTCCTACGGCCCCTCTTCCGACGACCAACGCATTCGACTGATCGCTATCGATTCGGATGGGGCGCTGGTGCCGGGTGGTGCATTCGGACCATCCGGTTATGCAGACGTCGAATTCAACGTCCCTGGACTGATGCCGAAGCGACGCGCAATGTCTTTCAACCAGAGTCCCGATGGCCGCGCATTCGCCGCAGGCTACGTGCAGACCGCGGAGGACGCGCAGTCGGTTTGGGTTCTCGTGCTGGATGCGCAGGGCAACATGCGGGGAATCACTGTATTCGAGCCGCAAGGACTCGGTGCGCGCCCGAAGCCGAGTGCCGTCGGCGTCGGTCCCGGCGGCGGAATCTGGGTAGTTGGGCACGGATGGCAGGCGAACGGAGTCGCTTTTCGGTCTTATCTCGATCCGAAGTCGCTCGCGCTGGTACGTACCGAAACGTTCGCGATACCAGGTGAAAGAATTGATGTTGTCGGCGGCCTCATGGTCCGCAGTGGCGTGATGGTGGTAGGGGCGACGCGCCGCTTGTCCGGCACTCACCCCGCGCGCCCGTTCCTCCTCGTGATGCGCACCGACAGCGAGATCACCATGCTGGACTTGCCTTTGCCGGACCCGCTGGAAGATGGGGGTCAGACCGGCATCTCCGCGGACGGACAGGCGATCTCGTCGCTGCCAGGGGGGAGCGTGCTCTATGGCGTCGGCGCGGAAGCTTGGAGCGGGTCGGCGTTCAATGGCTACAAGGGCTGGTATTTCTCGCGTGCGGTGATCGGCGCCAGCGCGGCCGAGGACCACGTCGACGCGGACTTCGGCGACGGCGGCAGTGCCGTGCTCAGCCTGCGCAGCGGCGAATCCGATTGCGATGGCCTGTTGAACACCCAGAAGCACTCACGCGCCGGAGTCTGGCAGGGCCGCCCGACCGTGATCGGCTGGTGGAAGCGCCATTGCGCCCCCGAGGGCGGGGACGAAGGCATTCTCATGCGTCTGCGGCCCGGTGACGGGATCTTCGCCAACGGCTTCGATTGAAGCCGCTCGTTCGATGCGCGCGCGTGCGCACCAGCGCGCTCGACATACTCGTGGCCGGAGCCTTTGCCGCATGCGGATCCAAGGGCCTGTGCATGTGTGCGCGATGCCCGCGAGCGCGGACATTGCACGATCGATCACGCGCCCTGGCCGCTCGCCTTCAGCAGGTGGATGCCTCGCCAAGGTCAAGCTGCCGGTCCGACACCGAGCGAGGCAGGGCGGACAATTGCTCCCCGGTTCGCGTACTGCGAATGGACGCGGCATCGCGCCGCGCACCCGGAGTGCCATGAAATGATCCGCCTGATTCGATTCCTGCTCCTGTGCGGAACCGGCCTGTTCGCAGCTCCTGCCGCATTCGCAGGACTGCTCGATCCTTCGTTCGCGAACGAAGGTGTCAGGGTTCTGGACTTCTCCGCCACGCCCGGCGCAAGCGGGGAGGAACGCGGCGTCGTCAACTGTGCGGCGGCGGGCGGCAAGCAACTCGTGGTCGCGAGCGACGACTACTTCGGTCTGGTGGTCACGCGGCTGAACTTCGATGGCAGCGTCGACACCGGTTTCGGCGTGGCGGGTACGCGTGTGCACGCGATGGCCGCCGGCAATCTGCTGGGCCCACACACGGGCGCAGTGTGCCGCGCCGATGGCGGCATCTGGATCGTCACGACCCAGTTCGTGCCGAATGCGAACTGGCGCATCCGCCTGATCGCACTCGACGCCGACGGCTTGCTCGTACCCGGCGGCGCGTTTGGTCCACATGGACACGCCGACATCGAGATCCCTGCGCCGGGATCGTTGTTCGTGCGACAGGCGCTCGGGTTCAACCAGGCGCCGGACGGACGCGCGTTCGCGACCGGATTCGTGGAAACCTCGGCGAACCAGTATTCGCCCTGGCTGATCGCGCTGGAGGCGGACGGCGACCTGCAAGGCGTCAGCGTGTTCCGTCCGCAAGGCATCAATGGTTCGATCGTCGCGACAGCCGCAGGCGTCGGGCCAGGCGGAGGCATCTGGGTCGCCGGCAGCGGAGAGGGCCCGGGGGCCTTGCGCGCGGCATTCCGCGCATATTTCGATCCCGCAACCCTGGCGCTCGTGCACGCGGAAACCTTCGCGCTTGCAGGCCAGAGCATCGACGTCGCCGGCGGCAGCATGGTGCGCCACGGTGTGATGGTCGTCGGCGCAGCGCGGCGAACGCCCGGCGCGCCGGCCAGTCCGATGCTGCTGGTGATGCGTACGGAAGGGCAGATCACGATGCTCGACCTGCCGTCGCCTGCGCCGATGGAGGATGGCGGGCACACCGGCATTTCGGCTGCCGGTCAGCCGATTTCGTCGCTGCAGGGCGGTCGCGTCCTGTACGGTATCGGAGCAGAGGCCTGGAGCGCATCGATGTTCCAGGGCTACAAGGGTTGGTACTTCGCACGGGCGGTGATCGGCGCGAGCGCGGCGGGGGATCAAGTGGACACGAGCTTCGGCGACGGGGGCCAGGCGGTGCTGAGCGTGCGCAGCGGCGAAACCGACTGCGATGGCCTGCTCAACACGCAGACGCATGCGCGTGCCGGCATCTGGCTGGGACGCCCGACCGTCATCGGCTGGTGGAGCCGCCACTGCGATCCCCAGCAGGAGTGGGATGGGTTGCTGATGCGCCTCGAACCCGACGATGCGATCTTCGCCGACGGGTTCGAGTGAAGGTGTCCCCAGCCGCGCGCGGGATGCATGCACATGCGTTGCATGCAGATCGCGACAGGGTTCGCAGATGCGATACGCGGCTGATCGTGGACGGGCACCGGCGAGTTACCCCGGACACCGGGGGTCGCGTATGCTTGCCCGATGCAGGCGAGCGCGGACGACATCACCGGCTGGATCAGGGACTGGCAGGAGGGCGACGCCGCTGCGCGCGACCGCGTGTTCACTCGCCTTTACGGCGAGCTCAAGCGGCTCGCGGCGACGGTACTGCGCAGCGAGTCGGGCCATGACACGCTGCAGCCGACCGCACTGCTCAACGACGCCTTGATCAAGCTCGCCTGCGCCGCGCGCGCGCCGGCGGCCGAGGATCGCGGTCATTTCGCGCGCATCGTCGCGCGCGCGATGCGGCAGGTGCTCGTCGATCGCGCGCGTCGCAAGCTCGCCGAGAAGCGCGGCAGCGGCGAGGCGCCGCTGTCGCTCGAAGGACACGACGTCGCGCTGACCGCGAGCCCGGCCGAACTCGTCGCGCTCGACGATGCGCTGGCGGTACTGGCGAAGCTCGATCCGCGCGCGGCGAGCGTGGTGGAACTGCGCGTGTTCGCCGGGCTCACGATCGAAGAAACCGCGCAGGCACTCGGCATCCATCCATCCGCGGTCAACCGCGAATGGGCGCACGCGAGCGCCTGGCTGAAGACGCAGCTCGCGGCGCCCGCCTGAGCGCGCGCTGGCGCATGCGGAGGGGCATGGACGAACGCGAATACCATCGGCGCAAGGACGCCTTCCAGGCGTTGCTCGACCTCGCGCCTCCCGCGCGCGAGCAGCGACTCGCGGAGATCGCATCGGGCGATGCGGGACTCGCCGACGCGCTGCGCCGGCAACTGCATGCCGCGGCCCAGACAGTGTCGCTGCTCGACCGCGTCGCCGGAGAAGCTGCGGTTTCGGAGATCGCGCACTACCACGTCGTGCGCGAACTCGGCCGCGGCGGCATGGGCTGCGTGTGGCTGGCCGAGCGGCGCCTTGGCGACGCGGTGCAGGCGGTCGCGCTGAAACGCATCCTGCATGGCGCCTGGACCGCAGAGGACCGTCGCCGCTTCGAGCGCGAGCGGCGCATCCTCGCCGGACTCGCGCATCCGAACATCGCCGCGCTCGTCGACGGCGGCACCGACGCCGACGGCGCGCCTTATCTCGCGACCGTGTACATCGACGGCGAGCGCATCGACCGGCATGCCGAACGCGACAGGCTCGATGGGCAGGCGCGCGTGCGACTGGTCGCGAAGGTCGCGGCGGCGGTCGCCCACGCGCACCGCAGCCTCGTCGTGCATCGCGACCTCAAGCCCGCGAACATCCTCGTCGACCGCGAGGGCGAGCCGAAGCTGCTCGACTTCGGCATCGCGCGCCTGCTCGGCGAGGACGCGATCACGACGACCGGCGCCAGCCAGATGACGCTGCGCTACGCGGCGCCCGAGCAGGTGCGCGGCGAGGCCGACCTGCACGGCGGCGCCAGCGACATCTACTCGCTCGGCGTGTTGCTGTACGAACTGCTCGCAGGCGAGTCACCCTATGGCGCCTCGCGCGAGCAGGCATCGCTGCTTGCGGCGATCCTCGAGACGACGCCGTCGCCGCCTTCGCGCCATCGCCACCTCGCCGGCGTCGACGCGGACCTCGACGCGATCGTGTTGAAGGCGCTGCGCAAGAGGCCGCACGAGCGCTACGAGAGCGCCGATGCGTTCGCCGAAGACCTCGCTCGCTGGTTGCGTCGCGAACCAGTCGCGGCGCGTCGCGGGGAGCGCGGCTACCATGCGCGCGCGTTCGTGCGGCGGCGCTGGCCATGGATCGCCGCAGCCGCGCTGGTGATGGCGCTGGTTGGATACCACGTCGCGACGCTCGACGCGCAACTGCGTCGTGTCGGCCTCGAGCGCGACAAGGCACAGGCGCTGGCCGGCTACTTCGGCGAGTTGTTCAAGGAGGCGCGGCCGGCCGATACCGAACGCGGCGAGATCAGTGCGCGCGAGCTGCTCGAACGCAGCGTCGAACGCCTGCGCAAGGACGACGCGTTGGCGCCGGCCACGCGCGCGACCCTGTTGCTGGCCGCGAACGACGCGCTCGCCCACCTCGGCCAGCATCGCGCGGGGCAAGTCGCGGTCGATGCCGCGATGGCCTTGCTGCAGGCGATGCCCGCCCCCGATCCCGCGCTGCTGGCTCGAGCACACTCCGAGCATGCGTCCAACGCGTACAAGCTGGCCGACCTCGCAGGTGCGCGCGAGCACATCGCGCTTGCACTCGATGCGCTCGAAGGCGTCGACGAACCGGACCTCAGCCTCACGGTGCACCAGCAGGACGCGGTCTATGCGGAAGAGGCGGGAGAACGC
The DNA here is from genome assembly GCA_023430685.1 of Pseudomonadota bacterium. Classification (GTDB taxonomy): domain Bacteria; phylum Pseudomonadota; class Gammaproteobacteria; order Xanthomonadales; family Rhodanobacteraceae; genus Dokdonella_A. Next base: position 31,613 of record JAEYZH010000055.1, read on the forward strand.
GAGCGTGCACGCGCCATTTATGAACGGGTGCTCGCGATCGCGCGCACGCGCCTGACGACGCCCGAAGGCCTGCGCAGCTATCTCGCCGCGCAATCGAACCTTGCGCTGGTGGAGCTGCGCGAGGACCCGGCGCGCGGCGAGGCGCGACTGCGCGATGCGCTTGCAGTCGAAGCGCGCCACGGCCCCGCGGACCGCGCCGTCGTGCTGCCGATCAAGTCCTACCTCGCGCGCACGCTCGTGAACCAGCAACGTCTCGCGGAGGCTCGTCCGCTGCACGAAGAAGTCCTGCGCGAGGCGCGCGCGCACTACGGGCGCGACGATCCCTGGCTCGACGTGATCGGCTATCACTACGCGACGCTCGCGTTGCTCGACGGCCGCGCGGAAGAGGCGATCGAGATGCTCGATGCATCGATCGCGCGGCGACCGCAGCCGCCGCCCGATACCGATACCGCAGGCTGGAGCAACCTCGCGCACCGCGCGAGCGCGGCGCTGGCGCACGGTGACTGGTCCGATGCCATCGAGCGATTCGGGCCGGTGCTCGCGTGGCGCGAACGCCTCGGACGCGGCGAAGGTCCGGCCGCGCGCTTCGATCGCGCGCAGCTTGCCTACGCGCGGTGTCGGCTCGATCCGAACGTCGACACGCGCGCGGCGCTCGCAGCGGCCATGGCGCACGCAGACGGCTGGAACGGTTGGCCGACCTGGAAATCGCGCGAGTTCCTGCCCGCATGCGAGGACGCGCTGGCCGGCCGCTGACCCGCTGCGTGCATCGCGCGCCCGGCCCGCGGAGAACCGACGCCGTTGCTGCGTACTACAGGGGGCGCGGATTGCGCGTCCCCTGGAGTCCAGCACCATGAAATCCCTGCTCTTCGCGCTTCCGCTTGCAGGCCTCTTCGCCGTATCGGCCGCGTCGGCGCACACCGGGCCATTCGATCCTGCATTCGGCGATGGCGGCCTCGCTTCGTACGGGTTCCAGCCGGTCAACGGCAACCTCTCGGACTCCGCGGCGGTGGCATGCGCCGGGCCGAACGGAACCTTCGTCGTGGTCGGCAGTGCATCGAACGGGCTGCGCATCGTCACCGCGAGGCTTCGCCCCGACGGGAGCTACGACACGAGCTTCAGCGGCGATGGCAAGGAAAGCTTCGATTCCGTCGCCGACCACATGTCCTACGCGCCGGGCGTGTGCCAGCCGAACGGCGATCCGGTGCTGGTCCGCATCGTGACCGGCCCCGGTGGCGAGCAGTCGATGCGCATCGTGCGCGTGAAGCGCGATACGGGACTGCCCGATCCCGCGTTCGGCAACGGCGGCGTCGTGGACCTCGACCTCGACCTGTACATCACCGGCCTCGGCCAGGCGGAGGTGCCGTTCGGACTCAACGTGCTTGCGAACGGCGACCTCGTCGTCAGTGGTTATGCCTCGAATGCGCAGAACATCGTCGCAGGCTTCGTTGCGCTGCTCGACGGCGCCGGCACGGTGCGCGCGGCGAGACTCGTCGAAGCATGGCACCTGACGACGACGCTCGATGCGCCGGATGGATCGCTGTGGGCGTTCGGCTCGAGCGGCAATGGCGCCGTGCGCGTGACGCTGGACAGGAACACGCTGGCCCCTGGCCTGCGCGTCACCGCGGACCTCGCCTCCGCGGTATACGCGGGCGCGGCTAGCGTCGTGCGGCCGGGCGCGGTCGCGATGGCGGCCGTCGCACGAAACACGGATGGATCGTATCGTCCGCTGCTGATGCTGTTCCGCGCTGACGCCGCAACGCCGCTCGCGATGGCGTCGCCCGCGTTCGACGGCAACGCGTTCGGGATGTCGAACGCGGTCGGGGCGCAGGGCGTGCAGATCCTGCCCGGAGGTCGCGTCCTGTATGCGGGCACTGCGCGCGACCTCGCGGGCAGCACCGACGACGCGCTCTACTTCGCGATGGCGCGCGTCGGCCGCGAACCCGGCGATGACGAGTGGGAACATGCGTTCGGCCACAACGGCATGCAGGTCGGGCGTTTCCATCCCGACGCGCCCGGATGCGCAGCGCAGGCACCCAGGCAGGTCATGCAGCGCGTGACGTCGTGGCTCGGGCGGCCCGCGTTCGTCGGTCGCGTCGACGGCAACTGCGTCGACGGCAGTGCGGAAAACTACCTCGTTGGCCGCGTCGAAACCAATTACCTGTTCGCGGACGGCATGGATTGACCGGCGCTGGCGCGCGGCGAGCCGGCACCCGCACAATGCGCGCGGCGAAGAAGACCGCATGCAGGTGAACGACTACCAGCAACACAAGGACGCATGGTTCGAGCTGTTCGAGCTCGGCTGCCGGCCGGCCGCGAGTCCGCCGCCTAAAGCCATCGCGCACATCGCGCCAGTGCGGCCCTGATGCAAGGAGACTGGCAGGTCGCGATCGACCGCCTGCAGCAGGCTGGCGTGGCGCCAGCGCCTCGGCCGCGGCGATGGGCCGGCCGCTCTGCTCGATCGCGCCCAGGTCGCCTACGCGCGTTGCCGCATCGAACCCGGTACGCGGACGCGGCTCGCGCTGCGCGAGGCACTCGCGGGCAGCCCTGGCTGGAGCGGATGGGCGGCTTGGCGTGCGCGCGCATTCGCGACGGATTGCGATGCCGCCGTCGCACTTGCCCGGACAGGCGACATGCGAGCGAAAGGCAAGAGCGCCGGCCGACCTTTGGTCGTCCAGCCTACGGTGCTGCGCGAAGCGCTTTTCGTAGGCTGGACGCGCGCAGCGCGGCCGGCGATTTCGCTCCCGGCAGACAGGGCAGCGGAGGATTCCCCTGCGTTGCGCGTACTGCAAGGGGCGCGAACCCTGCGCCTGTCCTGGCCCTCCCCATGAATCACTTCCTCACTGCGCTCTCCCTGGCCGCGCTCTTCGTTGCGCCGTCGTTGCGCGCACACAGCGGCCCACTCGATCCCACGTTCGGCGATGGCGGGATGCAGCACTACGGTTTCCAGGCCGTTCCCGGCCCCAATGGAGACGGCGATGCGGCGCGCGTCGGCTGCCCGGGCCCGGGTGGCACGTTCATCGTGATCGGCTCGGCCTCCGGTGGCGTGCGCATCGTCACCACGCGCCTGCTGCCAGATGGACGCCTCGACCCTTCCTTCAGCGCCGACGGCAAGGAGAGTTTCGAATTCGACGGCTATTCGAGCTATGGGGGCTTCGCGCCCGCGGTATGCCTGCCGACGGGCGATGCAGTGATTGCACACGTCGTCACCCTCGACGACGGCGAACAGAACCTGCGCCTCGTGCGCGTGGGGCGCGATTCCGGCCTCCCGGTCGCGGGTTTTGGCATCGGCGGCGTGGTCGACCTGGACCTCGACGCGCACATCGCCGATCTGGCCAGGCACGAGGTGGCGGTAGGCCTGAACGTACTCGCGAACGGTGACCTCGTAATCACGGGCTACGTGTCCACGTCGACCGTTGCGGAGACGGGTTTCGCCGCAGTGCTCGATGCGTCCGGACAGGTACGCGTTGCCAAGTTGGTGGATTGCTGGCTAACGAGCACCGCGATGGACGGGCCGCAAGGAACGCTGTGGGTGTTCGGCTCCACCGGCTACAACGCCTGCCGACTGACGCTGGACTCCGGCACGCTGGCGCAACACGATCGCCTGATCGGGCCGGCGACGCCGCGACAGTTCCCCGGTGCCGCGCGTCTCGTGCGCCCGGGAACGGTTGCGATGGCGGTGACCACGCTGGCGCCGAATGGTGGCAGCGGCGTGGTCGCGGCCATGCAGGTGTTTCGCGACGATGTGGTCACCTCCATTCCGCTGCCCGTACCGGCCGACGCGAGCCTGCTCGCCAGCGGCTCGAGTCATCCGGGCGTGCAGATCCTGCCTGGAGGCCGCGTCCTGTATGGCGCGACGGCCGTCGATATCGCCAGCGGGGCGCATGAAGGCGAGTATTTCGCGCTCGTGCACGTCGGCCGCGAACCCGCCGGCGATGGCCTCGAGCCCGCCTTCGGCGGCGGCGTGCGCATGGCGCGTTTCGAGCCGGATACGCCCGGTTGCCAGGGGACGGCACCATCGCAATCCCTGTATCGCATGACGCAATGGCTCGGCCGCCCGGCGTTCGTCGGGAAGGCGGATGCGACGTGCACCGGCGGCAACGCGGGCGAGGACTACCTCGTCGGGCGCATCGAAACGAACTACCTGTTCGCGGACGGCATGGATTGAAGGGCGCTGGCGCGCACCGCGTCGCCGCCCGCACAATGCGCGCGGCCACGGGGACCGCATGCACGCGAACGACTACCAGCGACGCAAGGATGCCTGGTTGGAGCTGTCCGAGCTCGAACCGGCCGCGCGCGCGCAACGGCTCGACGCGATCGCGCGCGAGGACGCCGCGCTCGCGGCGGCGTTGCATGCGCAGTTCGCCGCGGCGGGTCAACCCGTGGCCCTGCTCGATCGCGCTTCCGCAGTTGCCGGTGCCCCGGCCTTGCCGCAATACCGCGTCCTGCGCGAACTCGGCCGCGGTGGCATGGGCCGCGTGTGGCTGGCCGAGCGCCGCATCGGCGACGCGGTCCAGCAGGTCGCGCTGAAGCAGATCCTCCACGGCGCGTGGAACGCCGAAGACCGGCGTCGGTTCGAGCGCGAGCGGCGCATCCTCGCCGGTCTCGCGCATCCGAACATCGCGGCCCTCGTCGATGGCGGCAGCGATGCCGACGGCGTCCCGTGGCTGGCGACCGCCTACGTCGACGGCGAGCGGCTCGACCGCCACGTCGAGCGCGCGCAACCCGACCTCGCCACGCGCGTGCGCCTGTTGTCGAAGGTCGCCGCCGCAGTGGACCACGCACATCGGCACCTGGTCGTGCATCGCGACCTCAAGCCCGCGAACATCCTCGTCGACCGTGCGGGCGAGCCGAAGCTGCTCGACTTCGGCATCGCGCGCCTGCTCGGCGAAGAGGCGATCACGACCACCGGCAGCAGCCAGATGACCTTGCGCTACGCCGCGCCCGAACGGGTGCGCGGCGAAGGCGATGCGACCGCGGTCGCGGGCGACGTGTATGCGCTCGGCGTGCTGCTTTACGAGCTGCTCGCGGGCGCGTCGCCCTATGGCGACACACGCGACCAGTCCGCGCTGATCGCGGCGATCCTGCACGACCAGCCCGCGGCGCCGTCGACGCGCGCGACGATCGCCGGCGTCGACGCCGACCTCGACGCGATCGTGCTGAAGTCGTTGCGCAAGCGAGCGCAGGACCGCTACGCGGGCGCCGATGCGTTCGCTGCCGACCTCGAACGCTGGCTTGCGCGCGAACCGGTCGAGGCGCGTCGCGGCGAACGCGGCTACCGCGCGCGCGCATGGCTGCGCCGGCGCTGGGCGTGGCCTGTGGCCGCGGCGCTGCTGCTCGGCGCACTGGCCTACCATCTGCATGCGCTGGATCGCGAACTCGACCGTGCCGAAGCCGAGCGCGACCGCGCGCAGGCGCTCGCCGGCTACTTCGGCGAACTGTTCAAGGGCGCGCGACCGGCCGACACCGAACGCGGCGACATCAGCGCGCGCGAGCTGCTCGAGCGCAGCGTGGCCGAGCTGCACCGTGATGCGCATCGACCCGCGGCGACGCGCGCGTCGATGCTGATGGCGGCGGGAGACGCGCTCGGCTACATCGGCCAGAGTGCGAAGGCGCGCGACGCCTACGCGCTCGCGGTGGAGCTGCTGCGAAGCACGTCGGCGGATCCGGAAACGCTCGCGCGCGCGCTCAGCGAGCTCGCGAGCCATCGCTATCTCGCCGCCGATCGCGTCGCCGCGCGCCGCGATGTCGATGAAGCGCTCGCGCTGGTCGAGGCCGGCCACGTCGGCGACCCGCACCTTCCGATCACGCTGCTGCAACAGGCCGCGATGATGGACGAGGAGGGCGGCGAGATCGAACGCGCGCGCGCAGGTTACGAGCGCGCAATCGAACTCGCGCGGCCGCTGCTGCACACGCGTGAAGGCGTCGAGAGCTACCTCGCCGCCCAGATCAACATCGCGACCTGGGACATGCGCGAGAACGCGACGCTGCCGCAGGCCGAGCAGCGGCTGCGGGAAGCGATCGCGACCGCGGCGCGCGAGGCATTCGATGATCCCTACAGCCTGTTCCCGATGCGCACCTACTTCGCGCGCGTGTTGTACGACCAGTACAAGCTCGCCGAGGCGCGTGCGGTGCTGGATCCGGTGGTCACCGAGGCGCGTGCGTGGTACGGCAAGGACGACACGTGGTTCGGGCTGATCCTCTCGCACGCCGCGACACTCGCGATGCTCGAGCGGCGCGGCTCGGATGCGATCGCCTTGTTCGACGAGGCGATGGCGACGCAAGTCGCGCACGACGAGGAGCATCCCAATCGCTGGGCGATGCGTTCCGACCGCGCGATCGCGAGCATCCAGCGCGAGGAATGGTCCGACGCGATCGCGCGGCTGGAAGCGGTGCTCGCATGGCGCGCGCGCAGTGGCCGCGCGGATGGCGACAATGCGCGATTCGAACGCGCGGCGCTCGCATGGGCGCGCTGCCGCGCAGCACCCGACCCGGACAGGCGCGCCGCGCTCGACGAGGCGCTGGTGACGTCGGAATCCTTCCGCGGCTGGAAGCGCTGGCTAGCGCGCGAATGGCGTGGAGCCTGTGGAGGCGTAACCGCGCCGCCTGGGCGATGATCGCGGCGCGCGCGGCGAGGGGGCAAGTCCGGCCACCGCCCACATGACTCCGCGGGGCTTTCCCCCTACCATGCGCGCCACCGCGCCCGTGCGCCATCCGACCTGAACCGATGATCCGCGCCGCCGCCTCCGCGACCTTCCTGCTTGCCGCGGCGACCGCCGGTGCGCAGGCGCCCGATCCGCTCGACATCCGCGCGTGCAAGGCGATCGAGTCCGACTCGCAACGCCTCGCGTGCTACGACAGCGCGACCCATCGCGACGAGATGGCGCCGGCAGCCACGCCGTCGCCGGCGTCCGGGCAGGACATGTTCGGCCTCGAGACCGGCGACCCGCAACGCTCGCTGCTCGACAGCCGCTGGGAACTCGCGCCCGAGAGCAAGCTCGGCACGTTCAACCTGCGCGGCTACCAGCCGATCTACATCATGCCGCTGTTCGCGACCAGCGACCGCAACGAGACGCCGCACAGCCCGAATCCGAACAACACGGTCACGGTGGGCGAGCCGCTCGACAGCATCGAGGCGAAGTTCCAGCTCAGCTTCAAGACCAAGGTCTGGCAGGGCGTGTTCGGCGACCACGGCGACGTCTGGGCGACCTACACGCAATCCTCGCGCTGGCAGCTCTACAACAGCGACATCTCGCGCCCGTTCCGCGAGACCGACTACGAACCCGAAGTCATGCTCGTGTTCGACACGCGCTACCGCGCATTCGGCTGGGACGGCCGGCTGCTCGGCATCGGCGTCAACCACCAGTCGAACGGGCGCAGCGACCCGTTCTCGCGCAGCTGGAACCGCGTGATCGCGAACATCGGCTTCGAGCGCGAAGGCTGGAGCGTGATGCTGCGCCCATGGTGGCGCATCAACGAGTCGTTCGATTCGGACAACAACCCCGACATCGAAGACTACATGGGCCGCGGCGAACTGCAGGTGCTGCACATCGGCGACGCAAACGAGTTCGGCCTGCTGCTGCGCCATTCGCTGCGCAGCGGCGCGGACAGCCACGGCTCGGCGCGCTTCACCTGGAGCTTCCCGGTCGCCGGCAACCTGCGCGGCTACCTCGAGGCGTTCACCGGCTACGGCGAGAGCCTCATCGACTACAACCACCGTGCGACTTACCTCGGCGTGGGTGTTTCGTTGCTGGATTGGTACTGAACAAGCCGACCCGTTCGCGCCGAGCGCAGCGCCCGGCAACTTCCCAAACCGTTCGCGCTGAGCGCAGCGCCCGGCAACTTCCCAAACCGTTCGCGCCGAGCGCAGCGCCTGCAGGGCGCGGAGTCGAAGCGCACGGATGCGACGTTGCGGCGGGCTGGCCCTTCGACTCCTGCCTTCGGCCTGCGGTCAGGGCGAACGGCCCTTGGAGGAATCCGGCAACCTTCCAAACCGTTCGCGCCGAGCGCAGCGCCTGCAGGGCGCGGAGTCGAAGCGCACGGATGCGACGTTGCGGCGGGCTGGCCCTTCGACTCCGGCCTTCGGCCTGCGCTCAGGGCGAACGGCCCATGGAGGAATCCGGCAACCACCCAAACCGTTCGCGCTGAGCGCAGCGCCCGCAGGGCGCGGAGTCGAAGCGCATGCGTGGGGTGGCGGAGCGCACCACGCCCCGGTCATCTGCAACGCTTGCGTGCTCCGCCCGCGAGTCGATGGACTTCTTCCCAGTCCCCACGCACGTAGGCGAGCTTCTTCGCGCGACTCCATCCCTTGAGCTTGCGTTCGATCACGATGGCCTCGTACCGCGTCTCGAAAGCTTCCGCATGCAAGAGGCGAAGCGGACGCCGCGTCGAGGTGTAGCAACCCTTGATCCCCAGGTCATGCTGGTGCATGCGCAGATCGAGGTTGTCGGTGTGGCCGACGTACAGGGTGCCGTCGGCACATTCGAGCAGATAGACAGTGAACGCCACACCGACCTTCCATGGTCTGCACTTCGTGGCGTGATTCTACCTGCGAATGCGAATTCGCCGCTGAATGATGATCGCGGGCGGGCTGGCCCTTCGACTCCGGCCTTCGGCCTGCGCTCAGCGCGAACGGAAGGGGAGAAATCGTTCGCGCAGAGCACGGCGCCCGCAGGCCATCCATTCCGTTCGCGCTGAGCGCAGCGCCCGCAGGGCGCGGAGTCGAAGCGCACGCGCGAGACATAGCGGCGGGCTGGCCCTTCGACTCCGGCCTTCGGCCTGCGCTCAGGGCGAACGGCCATGGAGGAATCCGGCAACCTCCCAAACCGTTCGCGCTGAGCGCAGCGCCCGCAGGGCGCGGAATCGAAGCGCACGCGTGCGACATCGGGGCGGGCTGGCCCTTCGACTCCGGCCTTCGGCCTGCGCTCAGGGCGAACGGCGCATGGAGGAATCCGGCAACCTTCCAAACCGTTCGCGCTGAGCGCAGCGCCCGCAGCGCGCAGAGTCGAAGCGCCGCGAGGCGCGCACATCAGAGATTCTGGTAATTCGGCCCCGATCCGCCCTCGGGCGTGACCCAGGTGATGATCTCGTACGGGTCCTTGATGTCGCAGGTCTTGCAGTGCACGCAGTTGGCCGCGTTGATCTGCAGGCGCTTGCCGGCACCGTCGTCGACGATCTCGTAGACGCCGGCCGGGCAGAAGCGCGTGCACGGATTCGCGTATTCCTCGACGCAGCGGGTGATGCAGATGTCCGGATCGTGCACCTTGAGGTGCACGGGCTGGTCCTCGTCGTGCTCGGTCGCGGCGAAGTAGACGCCCGCGAGGCGGTCGCGCGGCGCGAGCGTGCGTTCGACGTAGTCGGGTTGCGCGTCGGACGGCGCGGTGGGGCCGGGTCGCGTCGCCGCAGTCTGCGCATCGAGCTTCTCGAGCGAACTCCAGTCGGCGTGGTTCTTGAGCGTCCACGGCGAGAGCCCCATCGTGACGGTTTCCCAGCCTGCGTTCGCGAGACCGGCCCACAGGCCCTTGCGGAAACCCGGACGGATGTTGCGCACCTTGCGCAGCTCGGTCGCGACGCGCGATGCGCGCAGCTTCGCGTCCCAGCCGACGCTGCTGCGCTGTTGGACGACGTGTTCGGCCGCGAGCATGCCCGAGCGCAGCGCCTGGTGGGTCCCCTTGATCTTCGGAAGATTGAGCAGCCCCGCGGCATCGCCGATGAGCAGCGCGCCCGGCATCTCGGCCTTCGGCAACGATTGCCAGCCACCCTCGATCAGCGCGCGAGCGCCGGCTGATACGATGCTGCCGCCCTCGAGCAGCGGCTTGACCATCGCGTGGTTCTTCATCTGCTGGAACGCTTCCCACGGACGGAACAGCGGGTCGGCGTAGTCGAGCCCCGCGACGAACCCGATCGCGATGCGATCCTTGTCGAGCTGGTAGATGAAGCTGCCGCCGTAGGTGCGCGTGTTCAGCGGCCAGCCGATCGTGTGCATGACCTTGCCGGCTTCGACGCGGCCCGGCGGGAGCTGCCAGAGTTCCTTGAGGCCGATGCCGTAACTCTGCGGATCGCTGTCCTTGTCGAGCGCGTACTTCGCGATGAGCTGCTTGGTCAGCGAACCGCGGCAGCCTTCGGCGAGCACGGTCGTCTTCGCACGGATGTCGATGCCCTGGGTGTAGCCCGGCTTGTGGCTGCCGTCGCGCGCCACGCCCATGTCGCCGATGCGCACGCCGCAGACCGCGCCGGCTTCGTCGAACAGCGTTTCCGCGGCCGCGAAACCCGGATAGATCTCGACGCCGAGCGCCTCGGCCTGCGGCGCGAGCCATGCGCACAGCGCGCCGAGCGAGACGATGAAGTTGCCGTGGTTCTGCTGCTGCGGCGGTGTCAGCGGCGACTTCACCGCGCGCGTCGCGTCGCGCAGCAGCCAGAACTCGTCCTTCGTGACCGGCACGCAGACCGGCGGCGGATTCGCGCGCCATTCCGGGAGTAGTTCGTCGAGCGGGCCGGGTTCGATCACCGCACCGGAGAGAATATGCGCGCCGATCGTCGAAGACTTCTCGATCACGCAGACGCCGAGCGCGGGATCGAGCTGCTTGAGCCGTATCGCGAACGCGAGGCCCGCGGGGCCTGCGCCGACCACGACGACGTCGTACTCCATGGTGTCGCGTTCGCTCATTGGGGCTGGCTCCGGCTCGCTCGCGTGCAATCGCGCCATTGTCGAGGTTCGGCGCCGGCTCGGCAAACCTGCGCGCGGTCGATGAACACAGGCCGACCACGCGTGGTGGCGAAGCGGGCGGGGCGGGCATAATCGAGGTCCTACCATGGACGCGGCACGCGATGACCGATCTCGCCAACGATACCGAAGTGCGCGGTGCAGCCGCGTTCCAGCAACTGCACTGGCTCGCCGAAGGCAGGCTCGACGCGGCGCGCCTCGCCGCGAGCTACCGCGACGCGATCACCCGCACGAATCGCGACCTCGGCGCGTTCCTCGCGCTCGACGACAGCGCAGCCGCGCAAGCCGCGGCCAGCGACGCACGCCGCGCGGGCGGCCGGGCGATCGGTCGGCTCGATGGGCTCGCGGTCGCGGTGAAGGACAACTTCGATGTCGCCGGGCTTCCCACCTCGGCCGGACTTCCGGGGCGGCGCACGCGCATAGCGAGCGAGGACGCGAGTGCGGTCGCACGGCTGCGTGCCGCCGGAGCGGTCATCCTCGGCAAGACCAACCTCGACGAGGGCGTGCTCGGCACGACCTCGAACAACCCGCACTACGGCGCGGTGCAGAACCCGCTGCGCTCTGGTTACACCGCCGGCGGGTCGTCCGGCGGTTCGGCGGCTGCGGTCGCGGCAGGATTGTGCAGTTTCGCGCTCGGTAGCGACACGCTCGGATCCGTGCGCATTCCCGCGAGCCATTGCGGCGTGTTCGCGCTGAAGCCGACGAACGGCGAGATCTCGACGCGCGGCATGGTGCGCGCGGCGCGGCGTCTCGACAGCGTCGGCCTGGTCGCGCGCTCGGTCGAGGACCTCGCGATCGTCGTGCAGGTGCTCGACGCGCACGATCCCGCCGATCCGCGCTCGCGCCGCCGCCGCGTGCCGCTGGCGACGCCGGACTGGGAACCGGGCCGCCTGCGCAGCGCGTTCGCGCGTGACCTCGGCGTACTCGGTGTCTCGCCCGAAGTGCGCGCGGTGTTCGATGCCGCGATCGCGCGCGTCGACAGCGTGTTCGGCGAGCGCACCGCGGTCGACTTCTCCGACCACGACCTCGGGCGCACGCGGCGCGCCGCGCTGCTCGTGATGGAAAGCGAGCTCGGCGTCGAACTCGCGGACGACCTCGCCGACGACGCGCATCCGCTGTCGCCGCGCCTGCGTTCCATGCTCGACTTCGCGAAAGGCAAATCCGCGGTCGACTACGCCGCGGCGGACCGCGTGCTCGACGACACGCTGCTGAAGGCGCGACGCGTGTTCGAGGACATCGATGTGCTCGTGCTGCCGACGGTTGCGCACGGCGCGTATCCGCTGTCGGAGCGCGAACGCGCGAACGACGCCGACCTCACCGCGTTCGCGAACCTCGCAGGCTGTCCCGCCGTGAGCCTGCCGATGGGCCGGTTGCCCGATGGGCTGCCGGTCGGCCTGCAACTCGTCGGCCGCCCCGGCGCGGACCTGCGCCTGCTCGAACTCGCGGCGATCTGCGCTGCGACGCTCGATGCGGCGCCGGCGTATCCGGTCACACCCACTTGATGCGAACGCCTCGGCACACGCAGCGCTTCGACTCCGCGCGCTGCGGGCGCTGCGCGCAGCGCGAACGGTAACGAAGCATCCGTTCGCCCTGAGCGCAGGCCGAAGGCCGGAGTCGAAGGGCCAGCCACCGAGCGCGATCGGCACCCACTGGAACCGCTTTGCGCCGACCGGATTGGCTGAACATCTCCATGCATACGTCCCGGATCGCATGGCACTCCAAGCGACATGGTGTCTCCACATGATCCGTCTTGATCTTCCCGGGGCCGACGTTCGCTACGACGCGCACGCATGGCCGCCCGCGCAAGCGGATGCGATCCTCGCCGCGTTGCTCGAGGAAACTCCGTGGGAATCGCACCGCCTCACGCTGTTCGGCCGCGAGGTCGAGGCGCCGCGCCTCTCGTGCTGGATCGGCGACGAACGCGCCGTGTACACCTACTCACGCACGACATTCGTGCCGAAGCCGTGGACGCCCTCGATCGCCACCTTGCGTGACGAATTGCAGGCGCGGCTCGGCCTGCGCTTCAACAGCGTGCTCGCGAACCTCTACCGCGACGGGCGCGATGCAATGGGTTGGCACAGCGACGACGAGCCGGAGCTCGGCCCCGAGCCCGTGATCGCATCGCTGAGCTTCGGCGCCGAGCGCACGTTCCGACTGCGTTCGCGCGCGACGCGCGTTCCCGCGTTGTCTATCGAACTCGCGCACGGCAGCCTGCTCGTGATGGCTGGCGCGACGCAGCGCCTCTACCAGCACGCACTGCCGCGACGCACACGCGTCACCGCCCCACGCGTCAACCTCACGTTTCGATGCGTCCACGCAGGCTAGCGTAGTGCTCGTTCCGATCCTGGACGCTCCGTCGCAGAAGATCGATGCGTGACGCTCGGCATTCCGTAGGAGCCCACCCTGTGGGCGATCCGCGGAGAAAACCATTGCACTGGGAACACTCGAACAACGCGATCCCGGAGCCAGACAACCTCAAGTCCGCACGCTAACATCCCGGCTTCCCGTACCGCCCCCGACGGATCGGATCGACACCCGATGAGAACCTTGAGCCTGAAAACAACCTGGGCGCTGCGCATCGCAGGCTACGCCCTGTTCCTCGCTTTCGGCTGGCTCGCCGCGGCCGCCGTCTCGGATTTCTACCTGCGCGACAAGGCCTCGGCCTTTTGTCGCGCGATCGTCGAAGGTGACAGCGTTGCGCACGTCGAAGCCGCCGCACGTGACGCCGACGCCAGGCTGCCGCAGCCGGCTTGGCGCGACAGCAGCGACGGCAACGCGATGCTGGTCATCCAGTTCCCCGGCCTGCCGCCTTTCGACGGCTACGCCTGCGAACTCGTCGCGCGTGAAGGCAGGGTGCGCAAACGCGAGTTCCTCGAGCTCGCGGACCTGCTGGAACGAGGCACGCACCCGTAGGCTGGACGCGCGCAGCGCGGCCGGCACGTGAGATCACACACGCTACGCACAGACGGTCCCGTGACCGCCGATCGAAGCTGTGAAACCCGCGGTGCGTTTCATCGGTCCAGCGGACTCAGCACCGCGTTGCCGCCTCGGTTGAGCACGTGCGTGTAAATCTGCGTCGTCGCGACGTCCTTGTGGCCGAGCAACTCCTGGATCGTGCGCAAGTCGTAACCCGCCTCGAGCAGGTGCGTGGCGAAACTGTGGCGCAGCGTATGTGCGCTCAAGGGCTTGACGATTCCCGCTCGCACCCGCGCCGACTTGAGCGCGCGCGAAAATACCGCGTCATCGAAGTGATGGCGCCGCTCGCGCCCGTCCAGCGGATCGCGGGAGCGCTGCACGGAAGGGAACACGAACTGCCAGCCGAAGTCCTTCGCGGCTGATTTGTACTTGCGCGCCAACGCATGCGGCAACCGCGCCTCGCCGAAGCCTGCCGCGACATCACGCTCGTGCAGCATGCGCGCGCGCTCGATCTCCCGCTGCAACGGCTCGACGACGCAACGCGGCAGCATCGTGCGGCGATCCTTGCCGCCCTTGCCGTCTCGCACGGTGATTTCGGAACGCGAGAAGTCCACGTCCTTCACACGCAAGCGCAAGCACTCCATCAAGCGCATTCCGGTCCCGTAAAGGAGGCTGGCCAGCAGCCACGGCCGGCCCTCCATCGAGGCGAGTAGCCGTCGCACCTCGTCCTGCGACAGCACGGTCGGGATGCGCCGCGGCCGTTTTGCGCGCGCGATCCCTTCCATCCACGGCAGCTCCACGCGGAGCACTTGCCTGTAGAGGAAAAGCAGCGCCGACAGTGCCTGGTTCTGCGTCCCTGGCGCGACCTGCCCCTCGACCGCGAGCCTGCTGAGGAACGCTTCCACCTCCGCGCCGCCCAACTCGCGCGGAGGCCGCCGATCGTTGGCCAATATGAACCGACGAATCCATCCGAGATAAGCCCGTTCGGTCCTCAGACTGTAGTGCTTGAGCCGCATCTGCCTGCGAACTTCGTCGAAAAGTCGCGGCTTGCCCGAGCTCCCGGCATTGCCCGTTACACCCGCACTTCGTCGTGGTAACTCATACCGCCCCGCTTTCGGAGTATTGCCCGCCAGCGTGCACCCACGCGCGACCGTGCCGCGTCGGCGAAGTCTTTGAACCTGTGTAGGAATTCCGCTTGACGTCGGCTATCGCTTCATGAACGATGCCGAGCAACACCCCGGATCCGGGGTCTATTTGTAGTTAGGCCGCAGTGTCAAAACTCCACTACCACTCGTCGATTCAAGAGCACCTCGAAGATCTCGCCAACCTTGACGAGACCGTCGGCCCGAGCGAGCTGATCTGCGGCTGGTTCGACGATCTGTACTTTCCGGCAGAGCAGTCCTGCCCCCCAGGCTATCCACAAGAGACATGGGATCGTGGCCAACGCGAGTGGAGCGCGTGCTTCTCCACGGGAGAGCTCGCAGCTCTGGCGGCATTCCACGCTGTCTTTTCATTCCGGGTGGACTCGTTGTCGCTAGATCCGGAACAATGGCGGCGTGATCCGGGCTGGGCAATTGTCGGAGAGGCGGCTCAGGTGGCAGTTGGCCGGTTCCGGTCAGCGGCCTAACAATTCATTCAAGCCGACGCCGCTTCGCGGCGCGGCTTAATTCAGGCGTTAGGCGCTGTGGAACGCCCGACCGTGCTTACACTTGAGGATATCGAGCAGGGCTTAGCTGCTGCCACCGACAGGCGCCGATTCTGGATTTGGCATGGGATCAAGCTGACTAGCTTCATGGCCGTCTGCGGCTTGGTGCCAATCGGGACAGGCTATCTTCAAGACATGCCAATCTCGCCGTGGGCGTTCTTGCTACCAATTGTTCTTGCTGCCATCGTTATGCCAACCCCAATTCGTGAATTGCTCCACTTCTCCCGCATGGTTGCAGAGTTCAAGAGCGCCCAGCGCAAAGCGTCCGCTGGCGAACTGGTTCGAGCTTCAGACGTTCCCTCTCTTGGCCGGCGAGCATCGGCCTAACAATTCATTCAAGCCGACGCCACTTCGTGGCGCGGCTTAATTCAGGCGTTAGGCGGCAAGAGACAACTATGGCAGCTCAGGTCCAACTATCTGATGACGAAGCTTTGGTGCTCTTTGAGTTGCTTTCCTCTGGCAAACTCGCATCGGCTACGGACACAGCGGAAGCACATACTCTTGGCGTGGTTCTCGCCAGCTTAGAGAAGCAACTGGTCGCGCCGTTCGCTTCCGACTACACGAAGCAATTGGAAGCAGCAAGATCATCCTTGGCGGCTCGCTATGGCGGCTAATCGCGTGGCGGTGCCGCCTAACAATTCATTCAAGCCGACGCCGCTTCGCGGCGCGGCTTAATTCAGGCGTTAGAGGTCATGGACACATTCTCGGCGCGTCCAGAGAAGATCATTGGCAACGTTGCTTTGGCAAGCCTGCTGGCTGGCTTGCCTCTTGGCCTTTTGATTTCAGCCGTCGCTGCGATTCGTTATCAAGCTCAATATGCCGGCATCGAGATAGTCAAGAACATTGCTCTTGGTGCAGTTGTTGCGCCGGTTTTCATCTTTGTGTTCGGCCTTGTTGTTATCGCCCCATTGCTCACGCTCTTAAGACATCTCGGCTACGGCGGTCCATTCTTCGTCTATGCCATTAGCATCGGTCTCGCAGTCCCGTTCTTGTCCAATGGTGTTCTTTCCGGGTTGGCGGCGATTTCAATGGCGCTTGCGGCTAGTTATGTGTTCTGTCGGTTCGCTTACTCTGATCAGCTAGAACAACTCACTGACCTCTAACAATTCATTCAAGCCGAAGCCGCTTCGCGGCTCGGCTTAATTCAGGCGTTAGGCCGCTATGGGCAGGATGTCGACACTCGCAGGTCTAGCTCACAATCTTGCGCATCATGCAGGCAGTGGGCTTAGCTTCATCTCGCCTCACCTAGCTCAGGCGCTTCG
>JAEYZH010000057.1 GCA_023430685.1 Pseudomonadota bacterium
CGGCTGCTACAATTCCGCTCTTGCCTGCAGCCCGCGACCCGTAGCCGCCATGTCCGTTCCCGCCATTTCGCCCACGCCCGCGATCGACCGCGACTACACGCTCGAGCACAAGTACACGCGCGCCGAGGGCCGCATCTACCTGTCGGGCGTGCAGGCGCTCGTGCGCCTGCCGCTGATGCAGCAGATGCGCGACCGCGCCGCGGGCATCAATACCGCGGGCTTCATCTCGGGTTATCGCGGCTCGCCGCTCGGCGGTTTCGACCTCGAACTGTGGAAGGCGAAGAAGCATCTCGCCGCGTCGAGCATCGAGTTCCAGCCCGGCCTCAACGAGGACCTCGGCGCGACGATGGTCTGGGGCACGCAGCAGGCGAACCTGTTCCCCGGCGCGAAGTACGACGGCGTGTTCGCGATGTGGTACGGCAAGGGCCCCGGCGTCGACCGCTGCGGCGACGTGTTCAAGCACGGCAACGCGGCCGGCACCGCGAGGCACGGCGGCGTGCTCGCGCTCGCGGCCGACGACCATGCGTGCCGTTCCTCGACGCTGCCGCACGGCTCGGAACTCGAGTTCGTGTCCGCGATGATGCCGATCCTCAATCCCGCGGGCGTGCAGGACATCCTCGACATGGGCCTGCTCGGCTGGGCGATGTCGCGCTTCACCGGCCGCTGGGTCGGCTTCAAGACGATCGCCGAGACGGTCGAGTCGAGCGCGAGCGTCAACGTCAACCCGCACCAGCTCGACATCGTGCTGCCCGAGGATTTCGCGCTGCCCGAAGGCGGCCTCAACATCCGCTGGCCGGATCCGCCGCTGAACCAGGAAATGCGCCTGCACCAGTACGCCGTGCTCGCGGCGACCGCGTTCGCGCGCGCGAACCGCATCGACAAGGTCGTGATCGATTCGCCGAATGCGCGGCTCGGCATCGTGACCACGGGCAAGAGCTACCTCGACGTGCTGCAGGCGCTCGAGTACCTCGGCATCAGCGAGGCCGACGCGCGCGCGATCGGCATCCGCGTCTACAAGGTCGGCATGACCTGGCCGCTGGAGCCCGTCGGCATCCGCGAATTCGCGCGCGGCCTCGAAGACATCATCGTGGTCGAGGAGAAGCGCTCCTTCATCGAATCGCAGATGAAGGAGTACATGTACAACTGGCCCGAGCAGCGCCGCCCGCACATCGTCGGCAAGTACGACGAGGCAGGCAACTGGATCCTGCCGTCGACGAACGAACTCACCCCCGCGATGATCGCGCTCGTGATCGCGAAGCGACTCGGCCGCTTCTTCACGAGCGATGCAATCACCGCGCGCGTCGGCTGGATCGAGGCGAAGGAACACGAGCTCACGCTGCCGCGTGCGAACTTCCCCCGCGTGCCGCATTACTGCTCGGGCTGCCCGCACAACACCTCGACCGCGGTGCCCGAAGGCTCGCGCGCGCTCGGCGGCATCGGTTGCCACTACATGGTCACCTGGATGGACCGGCGCACCGACACCTTCACGCAGATGGGCGGCGAAGGCGTGACCTGGTGCGGGCAGGCGCCGTTCACAGAAACGAAGCACGTGTTCCAGAACCTCGGTGACGGCACCTACTTCCATTCGGGATCGCTCGCGGTGCGCCAGGCGATCGCGGCGAAGGTCAACATCACCTACAAGATCCTCTACAACGACGCGGTCGCGATGACCGGCGGCCAGCCCGTCGACGGCACGCTGACGGTGCCGGACATCGCGCAGCAGATGCGCGCCGAAGGCGTGCAGGTGATCATCGTGATGAGCGACGACATCGCGAAGTGGTCGCGCCCGGAGATCTTCCCGACCGGCGTCGAGTTCATCCATCGCGACGAACTCGACGCGGTGCAGAAGCGCTTGCGCGAAGTGCCCGGCGTGTCGGTGCTCATCTACGACCAGACCTGCGCGACCGAGAAGCGCCGTCGTCGCAAGCGCGGCAAGATGGTCGATCCCGACAAGCGCATCTTCATCAACTCGCTGGTCTGCGAAGGCTGCGGCGACTGCGGCGAGAAGTCGTTCTGCGTGTCCGTGCTGCCCAAGGACACCGAGTACGGGCGCAAGCGCGAGATCGACCAGAGCGGGTGCAACAAGGACTACTCCTGCGTGAAGGGTTTCTGCCCGAGCTTCGTCTCGGTCGTGGGCGGTCGCCTGAAGAAGAACAAGGGCAGGGCCGACGTCGATTTCGATGCGCTGCCGCAGCCGGTGTTCGCGAGCGACCTCGCGCAGCCGTGGAACATCCTCGTCACCGGCATCGGCGGCACCGGCGTGGTCACGATCGGCGCGCTGATCGGCATGGCCGCACACCTCGAAGGCAAGGGCGGCACCGTGCTCGACCAGACCGGCCTCGCGCAGAAGGGCGGCGCGGTGACCTGCCACCTGCGCATCGCGAAGACCCCGGCCGACATCCATGCGGTGCGCATCGCCGCGGGCGAGGCCGATCTCGTGCTCGGCTGCGACATGGTCGTCGTCAACGACTACTGGGCGCTGTCGAAGATCCGCGCCGGCCGTTCGCGCGTCGTGCTCAACACGCACGAGGCGATGCCGGGCACGTTCACGATGAAGCCGGATCTGCAGTTCCCCGCGCACGGCATCGTCGCGGCGGTGCGCACCGCGCTCGACGGCGCCGAGCCCGAGCTCGTCGACGCGACCGAACTCGCGACCGCGCTGCTCGGCGACACGATCGCGGCGAACCTGTTCATGCTCGGCTACGCCTGGCAGAAGGGCTGGGTGCCGCTGTCGCACGACGCGCTGATGCGCGCGATCGAACTCAATGCGGCGGCGGTCGAGATGAACAAGGCGGCGTTCAACTGGGGGCGCCTCGCCGCGCACGACCTCGCGCGGGTGCGCGCGGCGGTGAACGGAGACGCCACGCCGGCGTCCGCAGGCGCGCCGCCCGCGCCGCTCGACGATGCCCGCCTCAGCACGTCGCTCGACGAGCGCATCGCGCGTCGCGTCGCCTTCCTGGCGGACTACCAGAACGCGGCGTATGCCGCGACGTACCGTGCACTCGTCGACAAGGCACGCGCGGCGGAGCAGTCGAGCGTGCCGGGTTCGACGGCATTCGCCGAAGCCGTCGCGCGCTACGCGTTCAAGCTCATGGCCTACAAGGACGAGTACGAGGTCGCGCGCCTGTACACGAGCGGCGATTTCGAACGACGCATCCGCGACACGTTCGACGGCGACTTCAAGCTGCACTTCAACCTCGCGCCGCCGCTGTTCGCGAAGAAGGATGCGGAAGGGCGACTCAGGAAAGCCGAGTACGGCCCGTGGATGTTCACGGCGTTCCGCCTGCTCGCGAAACTGCGCGGCCTTCGCGGCAGCGTGCTCGATCCGTTCGGCCACACGGCCGAGCGGCGCATGGAGCGCCAGCTCATCGCGGACTACCGTCGCACGATCGACGAACTGCTCGCGGGCCTTCGCGCCGACAACCTCGCGCTCGCGGTCGACATCGCGTCGGTGCCGGAACGGATCCGCGGCTATGGCCACGTCAAGGAACGCCATCTTGCGGACGCGATGAAGCGCCAAGACGAGTTGCTCGCGGCCTGGCGCAATCCGGTCGTCGCGCGCGCGGCTGCGTGACCGGGGCACGCGCGTAGGCGCGCACCCTGTGCGCGATCGCACGAACGGGAGGCCGTCGCGCAACCGGTTTCCTGCGCGGATCGCCCACAGGGTGGGCTCCTACGGGGACACCGGCGTAGGAGCGCACCCTGTGCGCGATCGCACGAACGGGATGCCGTCGCGCAGCCGGTTTCCTGCGCCTATCGCCCACAGGGTGGGCTCCTACCAAACGTGGCATGCGCTCACGCGCAGGCGCGCACCCTGTGCGCGATCGCACGAATCCGGATGCCGTCGCGCAACCGGTTTCCTGCGCGGATCGCCCACAGGGTGGGCTCCTACGGGGACACCGGCGTAGGAGCGCACCCTGTGCGCGATCGCGCGATTCGGATGCCGTCGCGCAGCCGATTTCCCGCGCGAAGCTGGACGCCGGTGCGCGCATGCGTGCACCATGCAAGGTTGGACCGCTGCGGTTGCCTGCGTGGACGAGACCGTATTCCGCGAACTGCTGGCCCGTCACTGGACCAGCCTGTTCGACCAGCGCACGATCGAGAAGGGCGTCGATTACCTGCGGCGCGGGCACGTGCTCGGCACGCAGTTCGAGGCGGTCGACGACGAAGGTGCGCTGATCGGCATGGTCGAAGGCACCGCGCGTGATCCTTACGCGGCGGGCGTGCGCATCGAATGGGACGGGCGCCGCGCGAAGCTCGACAGCTACTGCACCTGTCCGCTCGAGTCCGGCTGCAAACACGTTGCCGCGACCGTCTTGTACGAATTGCACGGGCGCACGCCCGGCGAGGAGCGCACCGAAGTCGCGCCGTCGCTGCCGCAGCTCGGCGCGTGGAAGAACTGGCTCGACGGACTGCGCGCGCCGCCAGCGCCGAGTCGCGTGCCGGTCGCGGCCCCGGTGGCCGACACGTCCGAATGCGCGATCATGCTGCGCACCGACGGCGCGCATCCGCTGCCGCGGCTGCAGGCGCAGGTCGTGCGGGTGAAGGCCGGCAAGCGCGGCGGCTACGCGACGCCGCAACCGCTGCAGCCGTCATGGGCGGATCCCGCGCCGTGGAGCGGACTCGACGCCGACACCTTCCAGCTTGTCGCGGGCCTGCGCATGCGCGCGCCTGCGTTCGGTGCGAACGGCTGGTTCCAGCTCGCGAGCGACGCCGACGAGCCCTTGCTCGAAGTGCTGCTCGGCGCGCTACCGTGCTTCTTCGAGAAGGCCTCGGCGGGCCGGCTCGTGGCCGGTCCGCTGCGCGCGCTGCGCATCGGCTGGGAAACACGCGACGACGGCACCCAGAAGCTCGCGCTCAGCGTCGATGCGAGCTCGGCGAAGACGCGGTTGCTGCGCATCGGCGGACTCTGGTATCTCGATCCGGACACGCGTGAACTCGGTCGCGTCGACGGCGATACGCGCCTGGCCGAAGCGGTGCTGCGCGCACCGTCGCTGCTGCCCGAGCAGGTGCCGCTGTTGATGGAGCGCTGGCGCGATACGCCGTTGCTCGCGGCGCTGCCGTTGCCGGCCGAACCGCGCGTCGAGCGCGTCGAGGCCAAGCCGGTGCCGGTGCTCACGCTGCGCGCGGTCCCGGCCGGGGTCGGCGAACGCTACCAGGCCGGCGTGGTGCGGCTCGCCTACGACTACGACGGCGTGCGGCTGCCGCTGTTTCCCGCGCCCACGCGCGACCGTCGCCGGCAGGGCGATCGCGTGCTCGAGATCCGGCGCGACCGCGCGAGCGAAGTGGCCGCGCTCGATCGCCTCGAGGAGGTCGGCCTGGTGCCGGCCGAGATGCTCGGGCGAGTGCCGGGCATCGCGCGCGGTGCGCTCGCCGACAGCGACTTCGTGATCGAGCATGGTCGCCGCCATCTCGCCGGCGCCGACCAGCTGTTTGCGTTGACGCCGCGGCTGCGCGACCTCGGCTTCCGGCTCGAATCGGATGAGGGTTTTCCGTTCGAGCTGCTCGACGAACCGGGCGCGTGGTACGCCGAGGTCGACGAAACCTCGGGCAACCCGTGGTTCGACCTGCGCCTCGGCATCGACGTCGGCGGCGAGCGCATCGACCTGTTGCCGGTGCTGCATCGGCTGCTGTCCGACCCGTCGTTCCCGCTCGCGCCGCGCAAGGGCGAGGCCGAGGATGCGGTCTGGATGGTGCCGATCGATGCGCGCCGGCGCGTGCCGTTGCCGCTCGCGAAGCTGCGTGGCCTGATCGCCCCGCTGCTCGAATGGCTGCAGGGCCCGCTGCGCGAACACGATGGCGCGCTGCGGCTGCGCCGGGCGCAGGCCGACGTGCTGGAACGCATCGAAGGCGGCATCGAGCAGCCGTGGCGTGGCGGCCAGCGCCTGCGCGAGGAACTCGCGCGGCGCGCCGCGCCGCGCGAACCCGCGCGCGAACCCGAGGGCTTCCGCGCGACGCTGCGCGGCTACCAGCGCGACGGACTCGCGTGGCTCGCGTTCCTGTCCGACGCAGGGCTCGGTGGCATCCTCGCCGACGACATGGGTCTCGGCAAGACCGTGCAGGTGCTCGCGCACCTGCTCGCGGAGAAGCAGCGCGGGCGGCTCGCGCAGCCCGCGCTCGTCGTCGCGCCGACCAGCCTCGTCGCGAACTGGCGCGATGAGGCGCAGCGCTTCGCGCCCGATCTCGACGTACTCGTCGTGCACGGCCCCGGCCGCCATGGCCTGCACGAGGAAATGGCCGGCCACGACATCGTGATCACGACCTATCCGCTGCTGCTGCGCGACCGCGATGCGCTCGTCGCGCAATCGTACTCGGTGCTCGTGCTCGACGAGGCGCAATCGATCAAGAACGCGAAGAGCCAGGCCGCGAAGATCGTGCGCGAACTCGATGCGCGCCAGCGCATCGCGATGACCGGCACGCCGCTGGAGAACCACCTCGGCGAACTCTGGGCCGAACTCGACGCGGTCGAGCCGGGCCTGCTCGGCACGGAGAAGCACTTCACGAAGTTCTACCGCACGCCGATCGAGAAGCATGGCGACGTCGAACGCCGCGACCGCCTCAACCGCCGCATCGCGCCGCTGATGCTGCGCCGGCGCAAGGAAGACGTGCTGTCGGAGTTGCCACCGAAGACCGAGATCGTGCGCCGGATCGAACTCGAAGGCACGCAACGCGAACTCTATGAAGCACTGCGCCTGGCCCAGCACGAACGCGTGCTCGGCGAGATGCGCAAGCGTGGCCTCGCGCAGAGCGGCATCGTCGTGCTCGATGCGCTGCTGAAGCTGCGCCAGGCGTGTTGCGATCCACGCTTGGTCAAGCTCGAAGGCGCGCGCAAGGTGCGCGAGTCGGCCAAGCTGAGCTACCTGCTCGAACTCCTCGAAAGCCTCGTCGAGGAAGGCCGGCGCGTGCTCGTGTTCAGCCAGTTCGCCGAAATGCTCGTGCTGATCGAGGTCGCGCTCGACGAGCGCAAGCTTGCCTGGCAGAAACTCACCGGCGACACGCCGGGCACGCAGCGCGCCGCGCTCGTGCAACGCTTCCAGGACGGCGAGGTGCCGCTGTTCCTGATCAGCCTCAAGGCCGGCGGCGTCGGCCTCAACCTGACCGCAGCCGACACGGTGATCCACTACGACCCGTGGTGGAACCCCGCGGTCGAAGCGCAGGCGACCGACCGCGCGCACCGCATCGGCCAGGACAAGCCGGTGTTCGTCTACAAGTTGATCTGCGCGGGCACGGTCGAGGAGAAGATCCAGGCGCTGCAGCAGCGCAAGGCCGAGCTCGCGCAGGCCGTGCTCGAAGGCGGCACGACGAAGTCGTTGAGTTTCGACGAAAGCGACGTCGCGGAGCTGTTCGCGCCGTTGTGATGCGGGACGGACCCGGCGACTGCTGGGAAAGACCCTGGTCCCCTGCCCACGCTTCATCCCGGCTGGCGAGCCCCCCGCCGGTACGGTAGGCTACCGTACAAGGAGACCCGACATGGCCGAAAGCGCCGACCGCCTCGACCTGCGCCTCAGCGTCGAGGACAAGAACCGACTGCGCCGCGCCGCCAAGCTGCACGGCTTGCCGGTCGCTACCTTCGTGCGTGAAGCCGCGCTGCGCGAGGCCGAGACGACCATCGCCCATCCGCCGAAGACCCGCCGCGGAAGCGTGGCCGCGCGCCTGCGCGGCCGTGCGACCGCGCGCATGGGCACCGACGAGATCATGAAGCTGACGCGCGGCGCATGAGGCGCGCGCCGTGAGCCCGGGCGCGACGAGGCGCGTCCTGGTGGACGCCAACGTCCTGCTCGACGTGCTGACCGACGATCCTGACTGGTACGAATGGTCGGCGGCGCAACTCGATGACTGCGCGGCCAAGGCCGAGCTGTGCATCAACTCCATCGTCTACGCCGAGGTCTCCGTGGGCTTCGAGCGCATCGAGGAACTGGACGACGCACTCCCGGCCGACGCCTTCACGCGGCTGGAGCTGCCCTGGGAAGCGGGCTTTTTGGCAGGCAAGGCGTTCCTGCAGTACCGCCGAGCCAAGGGCGCCAGGACCTCGCCGCTTCCGGATTTCTACATCGGCGCCCATGCCGCCATCGAGGGCATGGTGCTGCTGACGCGGGATGCGAAGCGGTATCGCACCTATTATCCAACGCTGGACATCATCAGCCCGCCATGACGAACGCCAACCCTCAATCACTCATGGCCCGCCTGGAGACGCTGGGCGCGCCCGAACTGCGTCGCCTGCTGGTTGAGCACCTGACCAAGCGTAAACTCGTCGCCCGCGATACCGAGCTCGGCTTGGGACTGGATGGCCGCGAACGCGCCTGCGTGATCGCGGCGCCATCCGGACGCAGAAGCAGGAACCTCGAGCATCTGCGTCAATCGCACTCCATCGGGCGGACTCTCGCGTGCGCCGCCACCGGCTCGCCACGCGTGCACACCGCATCGAAATAGTGGTTGCCACCTTCATCGGTGGACTCGCATTCGAGCCGCAGGCCGGCTTCGGCGAGCAGGCGACGGTACGCATCGCGACCGAGCGACACCGACGCGCGACCGGTGAGCAGGTCGTTCCACCCTACCGCCTGCACCGGCGCGGTGAACAGGAAGCGGCCATCTGGAACAAGCGCCGCAGCCACGCGCGCGATCACGGCGCGTTGCGCCGCGGGTTCGAGCAGGAACAGCAGGCCGATCGCGACGATTCCGTCGAAGTGGCGGTCGAAGAACGCCGACGCTTCGGCAGCCTCGCATGCAACCGGCGCATGCGGAAACCGGCGTCGCCACGCCCCGACCAGCGTCGGCGACGCGTCGATGCCGTGCAGCCGGCAGCCTTGCTCCGCGAGCGCGACCGACACCGGCACGCCGCCGCCGCAGCCGAGATCGAGCACGGCCGCGCCGGGGGGCAGCGAACGACTCCAGGCGCGCACGATCTCCGCGCCGACGCCCGAACGCGCGGCGATGAACTCGCGTGCGACGGCTTCCCAGCCATTGGAGGCGTCATCGGTCATGCAGGCTGATCCTCAACCCGACGCCTGCCGGCGCGCGCATGTGCCGCCGGCGCGTGGGCAGGGTCCGAATCAACCCTGCGCAGGCATCGGAAGGCATTCCATGATCTCGACCGAGTGCCCCGGCAGCAACGTGAAATGCGCGTGGCCCTCGAACATCCTCGCGGCGTGCGCGTGGCTGTCCGCGCGCACGATCACCCAGGCGGCCATCGCGTTGCGCACGTCGGCGATGCCCGCCGCCGACACGGCCTTGGTGCGACCGAGCGGTCCGCCGTGGTCGACGATCGACGCCGCATGGCGTTCGGCCCACGCGCGCCAGCGCGCGACGCCTTCCTGCTGCCGCCGTTCGCGTTCGCCCTCGGGCAGGGCATTCCAGTCGGACATCGCTGCATCGGTGCCGAGGTAGATGGCCAGGAACGTCTTCATCGATCGACTCCGCGGATGCGCCCATCGCGGGCGCGCACTATGGGATTCCGACGAGCGAGCAAGCCGCGGATCGACATCCTCGTCGTGGTCTCGCGTTCGCTGCCGCGCTCAGCGGCGGCGCTGCCACAGCCGGATCCGGTTGTTCGCGGGCATCGCGATGTCATCGACGAGGTCGAACCCCGCGCCGCGCGCAAGCGCGTCGACGGCGGCGGTGTCGCGGATCCCCATCGCGTCGGATCGTGCCTTCAGCGAGGCGTCGAACGCCGCGTTGCTGTCGCTGGTGAAGCGGCCGTCGACGTTGAACGGTCCGTAGATCGCGAGCTTCGCGTCGGCGGAGGTCACGCCGGGCAGGGCGGCGAACATCGCCTCGACGTCGGGCCAGGCCATGATGTGCAGCGTGTTCGCGCTGAACACCGCATCGTACGTCGCGCGCGGCCACGCGCAGGTCACGTCCAGTTCGATCGCGGGCGGCGTGTTCGGCAGCGCGGCCTCGTCGAGCCACGCGCGGATGCCGGGCAGGTTGCCGTCGCGGTCGGAGGCCTGCCAGCGAAGCCGTGGCAGCGCACGCGCGAAATGCACCGCGTGCTGGCCGGTGCCGCTGCCGATCTCGAGCACGTGCCGACGGTCGGCGAAGAACGCCTGCAGCACGCCGAGGATCGGATCGCGGTTGCGTTCGCTCGCGGGGGAATGCGGCTTGGGCTCCATGCGCCGAGTGTGCAGCACGCGCGCGCGCCGGTCGAACGCGCCGGCCTCGTCCGCCCTGTTGCAGCTGCACGATCAACGGAGGATGATTGCAGGTGCAACGGGAGTCACTCGATGACCGCTTCCCCGAACCGCGTTCCCGCGCCAGCCGCCGATGCGGCCGCCGTGCTGACCAAGGCGGCGCTTCGCGCAGCCGACGTGCTCGGCGTGCCACAGCGCACGCTGGCCGAGATCATCGGCGTCAGCGCCTCCACGATTTCGCGCGCGCGCGTGACGCCGATCGATCCCGACGGCAAGGCCGGCGAGCTCGCGCGGCTCTGGATCCGCGTGTTCCGCTCGCTCGATGCGATCGTCGGGTCCAACGACGCCGCCGCGCGCGCCTGGCTCGAATCGCCGAACCTCGCGTTCGGTGGCGCGCGGCCGCTGGACCGGCTGCGCAGCGCCGAAGGCCTCGTGCACGTGCTGCACTACCTCGACAGCGCGCGCGCGCGGCTGTGATTCGCGCTGATCGCCCGCGGCACATCGCAGCAGATGCGACGCGCGCGGCGGACGCTGTGCGATCCCAGCCCGACACACCCGCCCGCACATGAACGTCGAAGCACTCAAACGGGCTGCGCGCCGCCTCGCAGCCAAGCCCTGGCGCGTGGTCGAGGTGCAGCATCGCGCATCGACGATGCGCCTCGTCGACACGCTCGCCGAGCAGGCGTTGCTCGAGGACCTCCTCGAACAGGCCAAGCCGCCGCTGCCCGCGGACGCGGCGCCGCTGCACTACCTCCTGGCGACGCCATTCCGCTATCCGGCGCCGCCCCCCGCAGGGTCGCGTTTTCGCGGCATCGGTGATCCCGGCGTCTGGTACGGCGCGAGCGCGCTCGAGACTGCGCTCGCCGAAGTCGCCTACTGGCGCCTGCGCTTCCTCGCCGATTCGCCGGGTACGCCCGACCTGCCGCCGGTGCCGCACACCGCGTTCCGCGCGGATGTCGCAGGCCCCGGCTTCGCCCTGACCGATGCGCCGTTCGCAGCACGTCGCGCGGAGTGGGAGGATCCCTCGTCCTACGCTTCGACGCAGGCACTCGCGCGAGCGGCACGTGAAGCGGGTATCGCGCTGATCCGCTATCGCTCGGTGCGCGATCCACAGCATCGGGCCTGCCTCGCGGTGCTGTCGGCGACCGCGTTCCGGTCGAAGGCCCCGCTCGAGCAGCACACCTGGCTCGTGAAGGTCACGCGCAAGCGCGTCATCACCGAAGCGGATCTCGGCGCGCGGCGCATGGCATTCGAGCCCGCGCAGCTCGGGTTGGCCACGGCAGCCTGAAGCGGCGTCGGGTTCGCGCGAAAAGATCGGGACTCCAGCCCCTCCTGCGCGCAAGCTCCGGGCGCCACGGCCCCGCAAGCCTGCATCGAAATTGGATCGAAATCGCATGCGCAATGTGAGACTCGCCGCGGGCCGATCGCGAGGCTGTGCCGGTCACAGCCGGAGCCGCCGCCATGAATGCCTCGATCACTTCCTTCCGCCGCCCCTCTTGCGATGAGGGCGTGCATCGCCGCGCATTGCGCGCATGCGCGGTCATCGTGCTCGCACTGTGCGCCGCCGCCGCGAATGCTGCGACCGTGACCACGATCGACGACACCAGCATGGCAGGCCAGCCCTCGCTCGCGATCGGTGCGGACGGCCTGCCGGTCGTCGCTTACCGCACCCTGCAGAACAAGCTGCGCGTCGCCAAGTGCAACAACTGGGACTGCACCGACGTGATGGTGATCGAGCTCACGGGTAGCTACGTGACGTCGGCGCATCTCGCGCTCGCGATCACGCCGGCGGGAAACCCCGCGATCGCGTTCCAGGACAATGCGGAACGCCGGCTCGACGTCGTGCGTTGCGTGACCGCGGACTGCACCGGCGGCGGCCACGATTTCTTCACGATCGACCCGGGGCCGAACGACGTCGGCGCGTACGTCGACTGGGCGTTCGGACCCGACAACCGGGCAGCCTTCGCGTACCGGGACTTCACCGCGGGAACGTTGATGTATGCGCGCTGCGCGACGCCGGCCTGTTCGGTCGTGGACATCCAATCCTTGAACGGCGGCGGACAGATCACGGCAGGCGACTTCGCCTCGCTCGCGTTCGCAGGCCGCAGCGACCCGTTCGTGTCCAGCCAGTGGGAGAACCTCACCGGCGCGCAGGACCTGGTCGGCGTCAACGGCTTCGATTGCTCGATCGTGCCCTGCGCCGATGCGGAGCAGACGCTCTACTACCAGGTCGACACCCCGGCTGGCCTCGGGCAGGACATGGCGATCGGGACCGACGACCTGCCGGTGTTCTCGCACCTCGGCGTGGACGAACCGGTGCTGCGCTTCGGTCGCTGCGCGGAACCGGACTGCGACGGCAACGTGTCGTCGACGATCATCGACGACGGCGATTTCGCGATCGCGTTCGACGACAGCACCTCGATCGGAGTGCGCCCGGACGGCCGCCCGGTGATCGCCTACCAGCGGCAGAGCGCCTCGGTGCCTACGTTCACCGCGCTGTACGTGGCCGAGTGCGGCGAGCCGAGCTGCCAGACCGCCGCGCGCGTGCTGATCGAGCGCTCCGCGGACAACCTCGTGACCGGCATCGATGCCGACCTCGCGATCGACGACGACGGCGCGGTCGTCATCGCGTACTTCGACCAGTCGCTGCTCGACATCAAGCTCGCGCGCTGCAACCGGCAGACCTGCGCGGGTCCCGGCGACCGCCTGTTCGAGGACGGCTTCCAAGGCGTGCCCTGAGGCGCGCGGGCGCGCGCGGGCGATCGATGCGTCGACCGATCAGAAGCCCGCGCCCGGCTGCGCGAGGTAGGCCGCTTCCTCCGCCGTCGACATGCGCCCGAGCACCGCGTTGCGATGCGGGAAGCGGCCGTGCTGCGCGATGACGTCGTGGTGACGGCGCGCGTAGTCGAGGAACACCTCGAACTCGTCGCGCCGGTCCGCGGGCGCATCGTCGCGCAGCGCGGTGAACAGCGTCACCGAACGCCGCTGGTCCGCGAGCGCTTCGGAGTGCTCGAGCGGCAGGTAGAAGAACACGCGTTCGATCGGTTCCAGCTCGAGGTCCTGGCCCGCTGCGATACCTTCGACGCTCCAGCGGCGCGCGAGCGGATCGTGCTCGAACGCGCGCGGGTCGCCGCGGAACAGGTTGCGCGAGAACTGGTCGACCAGCAGGATCAGCGCGAGGCGTCCGTGCGCATCGGCGAGCCACGCATCGAGATGGCCGGCGACCGCCTCCTCGCGCAGTGCGGCGAAGCGCGCGCGGATCGCGGCGTCGAACGCATCGTCTCGGCCGAACCAGCGCGCGCTCGCCTCGGCCGGGGTCGCCGCGCCGCCGAACCAGAACGCGAGCACGTCGCGCGCGCGCGGATCGAGCGCGTCGAGGCCGCTCAAGCCGGCCGCCCGCCGAGCACGCGCGCGGGCAGCATCACGAGCGCGCGCACGAAGCCGAGCACGCCCTCGACCGCGAAGCCGAGCAGTCGAAACGGCAGCAGCACGAGCCAGACGAGCGGATAGAGCAGCAGCGCGACCAGCGCGAGCGGCCAGCACACCACGAGCAGCAGCAGCCAGAGCAGGAACGTGAGCATCAAGGCCTCCAGGCAACCGCCGGTTCAGTTCGGCGGGGTCATGCTCGGTCAGATGGGGGCGCTCGGCCAGTGCCGAAAGGGACCCGTGACGACGAGGCGAGGCGATGGTGGCTGCACCGACGATCTGGACGATGGGCCATTCGACGCTGACGCTCGACGCGTTCGTCGCGCGCCTCGCATCCGAACGGATCGAACTCGTCGCGGACGTGCGACGTTTCCCGGGCTCGCGCCGGCATCCGCAGTTCGGCACCGAGGCGCTGGCCGAAGGCCTCGCGAGCGCCGGCATCGACTACCGACACTTCGTCGCACTCGGGGGCCGCCGACGGCCGCGCGTGGACTCGCCGAACGGGGTCTGGCGCAATGAGGCGTTTCGCGGCTATGCCGACCACCTCGCCGATCCAGACTACCGCGAGGCCTTCGACGAGGTCTGCGCGCTCGCGCGTGAGCGCCGCTGCGCGCTGGTGTGCGCCGAGCTGCTCTGGTGGCGCTGCCACCGCTCGCTGATCGCGGACGACCTCGAACTGCACGGCTGGCGCGTGCTGCACATCCTCGCGACCGGCGTCGTCGCGCACGCGTTCCGCGAACCGGCCCGCCTCGTCGACGGCGTGCCCCGGTACGGAGGCAGGCAGGGCGCGCTGTTCGATGGCGCGTGATGCGCCGTCGACGCAGCCTCGCTGGCGTTCGTCCCGGCCGCCGTGCAACCTTTCGCTGCCAATCACGGTCTCGATCCCGAGGCTTGCCGATCGAGGGACTCCGATGACGACCGCCACCCGTTGCGCGACCCGCTTCGCGGCCGCGGTCGCCGCTGCCGCGTTCGCGGCGTCCGCCTGCGCGATGCAGGCGTCCGCGCCCACGCCCGATGCCGACCGACCGCTCGCGGTCGACCTCGTCGCGCGTGCGGATGCGTTGCGGCCCGGCGCGAGCGCGCAGCTCGGCCTGCGCCTGCGGCATGCGCCGCACTGGCACAGCTACTGGATCAATCCGGGCGACTCGGGCTTGCCGACGCGCGTCACATGGTCGCTGCCGCCCGGCTACGCCGCGGGGGAACTCGAATGGCCGCTGCCGCGGCGCTTCGTCGTCGGGAGCCTGCAGAACTTCGGTTACGAAGGCGACATCGTGCTGCCGGTGACGCTCGACGTCCCGGCCGACGCGCCACCCGGGGCCCGCGTGCGCATCAAGGCCGAGGTCAAGTGGCTCGCGTGCCGCGAGGCATGCATCCCTGGCAAGGAGGCTGTCGAACTGGAGCTCCCGATCGCGGCGCAGCCCGCGATCGACGCGCGCTGGTCCGCGTTGTTCGAGCGCGCGGAACGCGAGCGGCCACGACCTGTGGCATGGCAGGGGCGGGCCGAACTCGATGGAGAGCGCGTGCGGATCCGGCTGCAGGGCACGGAGCTTCCTTCGGCCGAGTCGCTCGATGCGTACGTGGTCCAGCGCAAGCTGCTCGACAATCGCCGACCCACCTTCCGTCGCGACGCCGACGCGCTCGTGATCGAAGCCGGCCGCAGCGAATACTTCGTGCAGGCGCCCGAGCGCTTCGACCTCGTGTTGACCGCGCCCGGCGCAGGCGGCCCGCGCGCATGGTCCGTGTCGCTGCCGCTCCACGATCGCGCCGCCGCCACTTCCTCCCCACCCCGCTGATGGAGAACGCCATGAATACCGTGACCTGCCTCGTCGCCGGCGCCTTGCTCGCCTTCGCCGTTCCCGTGCTCGCCAGGCCCGTGATCGGCGAGGCGGCACCCGCGTTCAGCACGACCGACAGCGACGGCCGCACGCAGGCGCTCGCCGACTACAAGGGCAAGGTCGTCGTGCTCGAATGGAACAATCCGCAATGCCCGTTCGTGCGCAAGCACTATGGCGCCGGCAACATGCAGGCGCAGCAGCGTGAAGCCGCGGCAGCCGGCGTGGCCTGGCTGACCGTGAACTCGGGCGCCGCCGGCAAGCAGGGCCATCTCGACGCCGCGGCTGCCAAGGCCTGGGTGGCCGAGCAGAAGGCAGCGCCCGCCGCCTACCTGCTCGACGGCGACGGATCGGTCGGTCGCGCCTACGCGGCGAAGACCACGCCGCAGATCGCGATCATCGATCGCGACGGCATCCTGCGTTACAACGGCGCGATCGACTCGATCCCGAGCGCCGACGTCGACGACATCAAGGACGCGACCCAGTACGCACGCCAGGCGCTCGCGGAAATCGCGGCCGGCAAGCCCGTCAGCGTCGCGACGTCCGAACCCTACGGCTGCTCGGTCAAGTACGGCGGCTGACGCGAAACGTCCGCGGCGCGAACGCGATCCAATTCGTTCGTCCTGAGCACGGGCCGAAGGCCGGAGTGATCCACTCCGTTCGCCCCGAGCGCAGGCCGAAGGCCGGAGTGATCCACTCCGTTCGCCCTGAGCGCAGGCCGAAGGCCGGAGTCGAAGGGCACCGATCGCGACTCCCTGCGATCGAGGAACGCACGGCGCTTCGACTCCGCGGCGTGCAGTTGCTCCGCTCAGCGCGAACGCGATCCACTCCGTTCGCCCTCAGCACAGGCCGAAGGCGGAGTCGAAGGGCCCGATCGCGGAGACCCGCGATCGAGGGACGCACGACGCTTCGACTCCGCGGCGACCCGCCGCTGCGCTCAGAGCTAACTGATTCCGGGCAGCGCGCGATCGACTGCGGCGAGCGCGTGCAGGCGCGTGGTGTCGTAGAGCGGCACCGTCGCGTCGCCGGCACCAACCAGCAGGCCGATTTCGGTGCAGCCGAGGATGACGGCCTCCGCGCCGCGCGCGACGAGGTCGGCGATCACGCGGCGGTAGCCCGCCCGCGAGTCATCGAGCACGCGCCCCGCGCAGAGTTCCTCGTAGATGACCTCGTGCACGAACGCGCGATCTGGCGCGTCCGGCACGATCACCTCGATGCCGTGCCTTTTTTCGAGGCGCTCGCGGTAGAACGCCTGCTCCATCGTGAAGCGCGTGCCGAGCAGGCCGACGCGACGCAACCCGTCGGCGCGGATCGCGGCGGCGGTCGCGTCGGCGATGTGCAGCAGCGGGATCGCGACCGCGGCTTCGATCGCGGGTGCGACCTTGTGCATCGTGTTGGTGCAGAGCACGATGAAATCGGCGCCGGCCGATTGCAGCGAGCGTGCCGCGTCCGCGAGGCAGTCGCCAGCGGCGACCCAGTCGCCCGCGTGCTGCAGGCGCTCGATTTCGTGGAAGTCGACGCTGACGAGCACGACCCTGGCCGAATGCAGTCCGCCGAGCCGCTCGCGCGTCGCCTCGTTGACGATGCGGTAGTAGGGCAACGTCGATTCCCAGCTCATGCCGCCGATCAGGCCGATGGTCTGCATCGCAACCAGGTTCCGCAGGGGGAGAGTTGTCATTGTCGCCGCGCGGCGGCGCGCCGGCACCCGGCCGGTCGCGAGCCTGCCACCGTCCGGCCCACTCAGTGCGCATCCCGCGCGACGGCCGCGTCGGGCGCCGTCGGACCCGCGGAGCCGTGCTTCGCCGCATGGATGTGGCGCGGCATCGACGCGGTCACGCGCACGGCCACGTAGAACCCGACCACGAGCAACGCGGTCGACATCAGGAACGGCGCACCGGGCAACCGAAGTGGCGCGTGGTCGCTGATGAACAGCGCGAACACCTGCGTGAACAGCGCGGGGCCGAAGATCCCCGCGAGGCTTGCGAGGCTCGACACCGCGCCCTGCAGCCGTCCCTGCTCGTGCGGATCGACGCGGTGCGTGATCAGCGCCTGCGTCGCCGGCCCGGCGAGGCCCCAGAGCGCGAGCATCGGGATCGCGGCGAGGAACAGTGGTCCGTTGCCGGCGAATGCCATCACGAGGAACGACAGCGCGCCGAACGCGAGCCCGGTCAGCAGCGTGCGTCGCTCGCCGATGCGCGGCACCAGCTTGCGCACGAGCCAGGCCTGCACGATCGCATTGCAGAGTCCGACCAGCGCGAGCGTGTAGCCGACCTTCTGCGCGCCCCAGCCGTAGCGGTAATCGGCGTACAGCACGAACACGCTTTGCAGCGCGTAGTGGGCGAGGTTGCTGAGCAGCACGACGCTCGCGAGCCCGAACACGCCGTGGTAGCGGCGCAGCATCAGCAGCGAGCCGAACGGGTTCGCGTGGCGCCAGTCGAAGCGCGCGCTGCGCCGTTCCCTCGGCAACGATTCGGGCAGGATGAACCAGCCGTAGCAGAAGTTCGCGAGCGCGAGCACCGCGGCGGCCCAGAACGGCGCGCGCACGTGGTAGTCGCCGAGCAGCCCGCCGAACGCGGGCCCGACGATGAAGCCGATGCCGAACGCGGCGCCGAGCAGCCCATAGCTCGCGGCGCGCTTCTCGGGCGGCGTGACATCGGCGATGTAGGCGTTCGCGGTCGTGAAGCTCGCGGCCGTGATGCCGGAAATGCAGCGCCCGATCAGCAGCAGCGGCAGCGTGCCGGCCAGCGCCATGAACACGAAGTCGAGCCCGATGCCGAGGTTCGAGAGCAGGATCACGGGCCGCCGTCCGTAACGGTCGGAGAGGCTGCCCTGGATCGGCGAACAGACGAACTGGATCGCGGCGAACAGCGTGCCGAACAGGCCGACCCACATCGCGGCCAGCGCGATGCCGCCGCCCGCGAGCTGTTCGACGAGGTGCGGCAGCACCGGGATGATGATGCCGAACGACAGCACGTCGATCAGCACCGTGACGAAGATGAAGACGACCGCGGCGCGCCGCGGTCCGGTCGGAATGGACGGATTCACGCTGATCCTGCGGCGCGGTTGCGGCGCGCACGATACCGGGAATGGGGAATCGAGAACAGGGAATGGAATCGGGAGAACCCGTCGTCGCGGTGCGTGTCCTCTACCCGGTGACTTGCGTGCAGCCGCAAGCGCGGTGACTGGACCCCGGCATGCGCCGGCGCGACCGCGATGCCGGGCGCGGCTCTTCCCGGCCCTCGGCCCTCGGCCTCCCGGCCCTCAGCCCTCAGCCCTCGCCTCACCGCCCATTGTCGATGTCGATGAAACGCAGGAACTCCGCGCGCGTGCGCGCGTCCTCGCGGAACGTGCCGAGCATCTGGCTCGTGATCATCGAGACGCCGCGCTTGTGCACGCCGCGCGTGGTCATGCACTGATGCACCGCGTCGATGACGACGCCGACGCCGCGTGGCTTCAGCACGAGGCCGATGCAATGCGCGATCTGCGCGGTCAGCTTCTCCTGCACCTGGAAGCGCCGCGCATACGCGTCGACGACGCGTGCGAGCTTGGAAATCCCGACGACCTTGTCGGTCGGCAGGTAGCCGACATGCGCCCGGCCGATGATCGGCGCCATGTGGTGCTCGCAGAACGATTCGAACGGGATGTCGCGCAGCACGATCATCTCGTCGTAGCCCGCGACCTCCTCGAACGTGCGTCCGAGGTATT
This sequence comes from Pseudomonadota bacterium, assembly GCA_023430685.1. Classification (GTDB taxonomy): domain Bacteria; phylum Pseudomonadota; class Gammaproteobacteria; order Xanthomonadales; family Rhodanobacteraceae; genus Dokdonella_A. Next base: position 19,091 of record JAEYZH010000057.1, read on the forward strand.
CGGCCGGATCGATCTCGTAGCCGGAGAACCAGTCGCGGTACGCGCGAACCACGCGCGCGGGCGTGTCGACCAGCCCCTCGCGCGCGGGATCCTCGCCGGCCCAGCGCAGCAGCGTGCGCACGGCCTGCTCGGCCTCGGCGGCGGTCACGGGGGCTTGCGGTTCGGGTTTCATGGCGCTCTCCGGCACGGCGGCCGCCCAGTGTAGCGGTCCGGGCCGCGGATGCGATCGTGACCGTTCGCACGGCGGTGGCGCGAACGCCGTCACGGTTGCGCGGGCCCGGGTGGGGAAACTGTCCCACTTTCCACGCGATCCTCGTTACGTGCCTTGACCATCGCCGCGGCTGCGTTCGTTGCGCCGCTCCCGCGCGTTGTATCCGATCAGCCACCAGGGGGTTCCATGACCACGCGTTCCACCCGCTTCGATCCACGCCTGGCCTGCGCGCTCACGTTGTTGTGCGCGCTTGCAGGGTGGCCGGCCGCGCCGCTGTCGGCGCAGGCCGGCGCGCCCGCGCTGTTGCCGAACCCGATCCTGTTCGTGACCCAGGTGCCGGTGCCGGGCGACTTCGCGACGATCGGTTCGGTATTCGCGAACCACCACGGCGGCATGCAGTCGGTCGCGCGCGGCGGTGACCTCTGGATCCGCTATCCCGACGGCAGTCGCCGCAACCTGACCCAGGAAGCCGGTTACGGCAACGCGGGCCAGCAGGGCGCGAATGCGATCGCGGTGCGCGATCCCGCGGTGAACTTCGCGGGCGACACCGCGGTGTTCAGCATGCTGGTCGGCGCGCCGACCGCGCAGTACCAGGTCGGCGAGTGGTTCTGGCAGCTATATGAGGTCACGGGTTTCGGCCAGGGAGAGACGGTCGCGATCACGCGCGTCGAGGGCCAGCCCGTCGACTACAACAACGTCGAGCCCGCGTATGCCTCCGACGGCAGCATCGTCTTCGCGAGCGATCGCCCGCGCGATGGTCGTCGCCACCTGTATCCGCAACTCGACGAGTACGAATCGACGCACTCGACGAGCGGACTCTGGAAGTTGTCGCCGGGCGGCGACCTGACATTGCTGCAGCACTCCCCTTCGGGTTCGTTCGGACCCTTCGTCGACAGCTTCGGGCGCGTGCTGTTCACGCGCTGGGACCACCTGCAGACCGACCAGCAGGCCGCCGCCGACGCCGAGGCCGAAGGCGAGGGCCAGCCCTCGGTCTACGGAACGTTCGACTACGCGAGCGAAGCGCCGAATGCCGCGCGCGGCCCACGCGCGCCCGAGGTCTACCCGGAGGCGCTGACCGCGGTACCCGGCTCGGGCCTCAACGGCCATCGGTTCAACTTCTTCTTCCCGTGGATGCTGAACCAGGACGGCAGCGTCGAGGAAACGTTGAACCACATCGGCCGGCACGAGCTGCACGACTACTTCGGGCAGAGCTTCATCGACGACCCGACACTCGAAGAGTTCATCGACGACACCTCCGGACGCACGAATCCGAATCCGGTCGAAAACATGCTGCAGATCGCCGAGGACCCGACGCTCGCGGGACGCTACTTCGCGATCGACGCGCCCGAGTTCTACACCCACGCCTCCGGGCAGCTCGTCTCGATCCAGGCCGCGCCGAACGCGAACGCGGACGACCTCGTGGTCACCTACCACGCGCCGCGCAGCGCGCGCGGGCTCTACGACAGCGCGCCCGCGTCGTTCCCGGGCCGCTACCGCGATCCGTTGCCGCTTTCCGACGGCCAGTTCGTCGCATCGTGGACCGATGCCTGGCAGTACGCCTACAACGCGGGCACGCGCGAGCATCCGCTGTCGCCCTATGCATTCCGCCTGCAGCGGCTGCAACTGGGTGCGGGCACGGCGACGCCGGTCGAGGCGCTGACACCCGGCATCGAAAAGAGCGTGTCGTACTGGGATCCCGACGTGCTGGTCAGCTACGACGGGCCACTGTGGGAGCTGTCCGCGGTCGAGGTGCGACCGCGCGCGGTGCCGCCGCTGACGAGCGAGCCGGTCCTGCACGCATCCGAAGCGGAGGTGTTCGCCGATGCGGGTGTCGATCCGGCGGCGTTCCGCGCGTTCCTGCGCGCGCGCGGGCTCGGAGTGCTGGTCAGCCGCAACGTGACCGCACGCGACGATGCCGACCGCCAGCAGCCCTACAACCTGCGCGTGCCGGGCGGCGTGCAGACGGTGGGCAGCGCGGGGCCGCCACGCGACATCGCGTGGATGCAGTTCTTCCAGGCCGACCTGCTGCGCGGCATGGGCGGCACCGAGGACCCGCGCGACGGTCGCCGCGTGCTCGCGCGACCGATGCACGAGCCGTCCGCGCTCGCGTTCATGCCGCCGGCGCCGGGGGCGCCGCCCGGCTCGGTCCGGATCGGCAGCGACGGCTCGATCGCGGCGCTCGTGCCGGCACAGCGCGCGATGAGCTGGCAGAGCCTCACGCCAGCGGGCGATCCGGTCGTGCGCGAGCGCTACTGGATCAACGTGCAGCCCGGCGAGATCCGCGCCTGCGACGGCTGCCATGGCATCAATCGCGACAACCAGGCCGGTGATCCGCCCGCGCAGAACAACGCACTCGCGTTGCGCGACCTCTTGCTCTGGTGGCGCGACAACGCCAACGGCATCTTCGCGGATGGGTTCGACTGAGAGGCCACATCATGGGCGATTGGCGCTTCGACTTCGCGACCTGCGGCCGCTGCGCTCATCGAGAACGGATGGGTTGAGTGGCCTGCGGCCGCTGCGCCCGGCGCGAACGGATCCACAGACACCGTTCGCCCTGAGCGCAGGCCGAAGGCCGGAGTCGAAGGGTCCCGCGGCTGCGTCATTGACGATCGGCGCTTCGACTTCGCGGCCTGCGGCCGCCGTGCCCGGCGCGAACGGATCCGCAGACACCGTTCGCCCTGAGCGCAGGCCGAAGGCCGGAGTCGAAGGGTCCCGCGGCTGCGCCGTGGGCGATCGGCGCTTCGACTTCGCGGCCAGCGGCCGCTGCGCCCGGCGCGAACGGATCCGCAGACACCGTTCGCCCTGAGCGCAGGCCGAAGGCCGGAGTCGAAGGGTCCCGCGGCTGCGTCATTGACGATCGGCGCTTCGACTTCGCGGCCTGCGGCCGCCGTGCCCGGCGCGGATCGTCGCTGCTTCTCGGCGTGCTCCGTGCGCTCCACCGTGCGGGCGTCGGGGTCGCCGATCGCGATCAGCGTTCCGCTTCCCGGCCACGCCGGGCCGCGCGCGGTTCGAGCGGGGCGAGCAGCCAGGTCAGCGCGACGAGGCGGTCGCGCTTCGCGCTGCGCGGCTGCTGCAGGAGGTCCATCAGGCGCGCGAGCAGGCGGTTGATCTCGGCGAGTTCGTTCGCGCCGACCCAGCCCTTGCCGCGCGCGGCCCAGAGCTCGCGCTGCGCACCTTCGACCACGGTCGCGGGGTCCGCGATCGCACGTTCGAAATCGCGGCCGGCCACGCGCAACACGCTCGCGGCGACGCGTCCGACCTCGCGCGCGTTGGCGGTCCTGCCCGGTCGGTAGCGCAGGCGCAGGCGGTCGCTCGCGCGCGAACGCGTGCGGTAGCGCCGGCCCTCCGGCGACGCCTCCTCTTCGATCAAGCCGCCCGCCGCGAGCTGGCGCAGGTGGTAGTAGAGCCCGTCCGCGGGCCGCCCGAGCGCGGTCGCGAGTTCGGCCACGCTGACCGCATGCCCGATCGATTCGAGCGTGTCGACGATCTCGATCCGCGTCGGCGACGCCAGCAGCGCGATCTCGCGCGGATCCTCGATCTCCGCCGCGCGCCTCGTCCGTGCCATAGGTTGGGTTGCCTCTGTTGAAATTCGGTGCAATTATTCAATCGATGCAGGCGCGCCGCAAGCGCGGGCGCCATCGACGAGGAGAACCTGGGATGCATCGCAACGTGATGGCGGTCGTACTGTTGCTGCTCGGCTTCGCGATCGGCGCGCGCGCCGACGATGCGGTCGACGTGTTCGCGCGCTACAAGGCCGCGAGCGGCGGCGAACGCTGGGACCGCGTCGAGGCGCTGCGCGCCGAGGGCACGCTCAAGGCCGGCGGGCTCGAGGGCGCGTACGACGCGACCGTGGACGTCGCGACCGGGCGCTCGGTGAGCCACTACGTGCTCGGCCCGATCGACGGCGCGCAGGGCTACGACGGCCTCGTCGCGTGGTCGCGCGATCCCGGCGGTGAAGTCGCCCGGCGCGATGCGCCCGAAGCGCTGCGCGCTGCGCGCAGCCAGGCCTGGCTCGACGCACGCGGTTACTGGCATCCCGAACGCCACCCGGCGACGACGTCCGCGCCGGAGCGGCGCACCCACGAGGGCCGCGCGCACGATGTCGTCATCGTGACGCCGCAGCACGGCGACGCGCTCACGCTGTGGTTCGACGCCACGACCCACCTGCTCGTGAAGATCGAGCAGAAGCAGGGTGCCGACATCGCGATCACGACGTTCGACGACTGGCGCGAGGTCGAGGGCCTGCGCCTGCCGTTCCATTCGGTCACCGATCTCGTCGACACCGCCGGGCGCACCGACGCGCGCAATCGCGTGGAAGCGGTCATCGATCGCCATGTGCCCGGCGTCGCGATCGCCGACGCCGACTTCGCGCCGCCCGCGATGGCCGCGACCGCGCGCATCGATGCGTCCGACGGTGCCACGCGCGTGCCGTTCGACCTCGTCAACAACCACATCTACGCGAACGGATCGATCGACGGCAAGCCCGCGCGCTTCCTCGTCGACACCGGCGGCATGAACCTGCTGACGCCGGCCGCCGCGCGCAAGTTCGGCCTCGAGGGCGAAGGCAAGCTCGCCGGGCGCGGCGTCGGCGACGAGCTCGTCGACGTCGCGTTCACGCATGCGAAGGAGGTGCGCCTCGGCGGCGCGGTGCTCGACCAGCCGGTGTTCGTGATCATGGACCTCGGGCGTCTCGCCGACGTCGAAGGGCACGAAAGCGACGGCCTCGTCGGCTACGAGATGTTCCGTCGTTTCGGTGTCACGATCGACTACGCGGCGCGGGAGCTCGTGCTCGTCGAGCACGCGAAGTTCGTCGCGCCCGCGGGTTCCCAAGCCGTGCCGTTCGACCTCGCCGACCGCATCCCGGTCGTGCAGGGCACGCTCGACGGACTGCCCGCGCGGCTCAGCATCGATACCGGGTCGCGCGTGTCGCTGACGCTGCACTCGCCGTTCGTGCGCGAGCACGGGCTCGTCGCGAAGTACCAGGCGGGGCCGGACGCCGTCGTCGGCTGGGGCGTCGGTGGCCCCTCGCGCGGCCGCCCGGCGCGCTTCGGCACGCTGCGGCTCGGCGACATCGCGATCGATGGCATCGCCGGCGACCTGTACGTCGGCAACAAGGGCGCGTTCGCGAGCGCGGACGTCGCGGGCAACATCGGCGGCGACGTGCTCAAGCGATTCACGGTCGCGTTCGACTATGAGGCCAAGCGCATGTACCTCGCGCCGAACGCCGGATTCGCGAAGCCGGACGAGTTCGATCGCAGCGGCCTCTGGCTGATCGGCGCGGGCCGCGCATTCGAGGTCGCCGACGTCGCGGCCGACAGCGCGGCGCAACGCGCGGGCCTGCACGAAGGCGACCGCATCACCGCGATCGACGCCGAACCGGTGTCCGCGCGCGGCCTGCCGCAATGGCGCCAGCGCCTGCGCGACCTACCGGCCGGGACGCGCCTCGCGATCGAATACGAGCGCGCCGGGAAGTCGTCGCGCGCCGAGCTGGTGCTCGCCGATCGCATTGCGCCGCTGGCGCACGCGAACGCGAAGAAGGACTGATCGATCGCGATGGTGGGTCTCGCGCCTGCGGCGCTGCGACCCACCCTACGCGCTGCGACCCACCCTACGCGCTGCGACCCAGCCTACGCGCTGCGACCTACCCTACGCACCGCGACCCACCGGCGAACAAGGTCCGTTGACGCGCAGGCGCAGGGTGGGACGCAGCCGCGCAGCGGCGAGCCCCACCGGCGAGTCATCGAACGGCGTGGGCGGGGCTTCCGCTCCGAGTCTGCGCCGGGCGTGCGCCGAAGCGCCCGGCTGCGCCCTCACAGCACGCGGCAGAACGCGGCCTTGAGGTAGCGCGATTCGGGCACGTGCGCCTGCCACGGATGGTCGGCGCCCGCGCCGCTGACCTCGAGCACCTGCACGGTGCGGCCCGCGTAGAACGCCGCGCGGCGCAGCATGTCGAGGAACTGCTCCTCGCTCACGAGGCCCGTGCATGAACACGTCAGCAGGATGCCGCCGGGCTTGACCGCGCCCATCGCGAGCTTGTTCATGTCGAGGTACTTCTTGAGCGCGGGAATCACCTGCTCGCGGTCGCGCGTCATCTTCGCGGGATCGAGGATCACGACGTCGTACGGATCCTTCTTGCCGTCGCGCAGCCAATGGAAGATGTCGGCCTGCACGAAGCGCACCTTCGCCTTGTTGAGGCGCGCGTTCTTCTCCGCGATCGCGAGGATCTCCTCGTCGAGGTCGATGCCGGTGACCTCGGTCGCGCCGCCGACCGTCTTCGCATAGATGCCGAACCCGCCCGAGTTGCAGCAGAGGTCGAGCACGCGCTTGCCCGCGCAGAACGCCGACAGCCGCTTGCGGTTGTCGCGCTGGTCGGCGAAGAAGCCGGTCTTGTGCTTGGTGCCCGGGGCCGCATGGAACTGCACGCCGTGTTCGTGGATCACGGTCGGCTCGGGCGCTGCGGGAATGCCGCAGTCGAAGCTCTCCTGCTTCTGCACGTGCTCCTCGGCGAACCAGTAGAGGTCCGCGCCGGGGAAATGCCCGAGCAGGCAGCGCCGGATCAGGTCGCGCTGGCGGAACATGCCGGCCGAGAAGTACTCGATCACGAGCGTGCCCGCGAAGCGGTCGACGACGAGGCCGGACAGGCCGTCGCCCTCGGAGTGGACGAGCCGGTACGCGTCCGTGACCGCATCGAGGCCGAGCGTTTCGCGCCGCAGCGCGACCGCCTCGCCGATGCGCCGCGCGAAGAACGCCTCGTCGATCGCCTCCTCGGGATCGGCCGTGAGCACGCGCAGCGCGATGCGCGAATGGCCGTTGTAGAAACCGCGTCCGGCGAAGCTGCCTTCGCGGTCGACAATGTCGACAATCGTGCCGGGCTTCGGTTTCACGGCCGGCTTCTCGACCATCTTCTGGAAGATCCAGGGATGGTTGGAACGGCGTTCGGTCTTGAGCTGGATCAGCGGCAGCGCGCCGGCGGGGTCGGATTTCATGCCGCCATCATAGCGAAGCGGTCGCGGCTGGTGCGGCGCAGCAGCCGGGCGCGCGGCTGCGCGCGCGCTTGCCCTCGGGTGCCCGCACCGCGTAGGCTCGCGCCCGCAGAAGGGGAGTAGCTCCCGCCGCCGCGATCGTCAGCACGAGCCCCATGGCTCCGGTCCGGTGGGTGGCGCACGCGCCGCGAGCAAGACCTTCGCCGCCGATGCATGGCGTACGCCCGTCCGCGGGCGTGCCGTGCATGGGTGGTCCGAACGGTCCTGCCAACACGGTATCCCATGCACAGCATCGCCACGCCCGGCATCTGGGCGGCCTTCCTCCTCGTCCTCGTCGCCGCGCTCGCGGTCGACTTCCTCGTGCTGCGCAGCGCGGGCGCGCACCGCGTGTCGTTCCGCGAAGCGGTCTACTGGAGCCTCGCCTGGGTCGCGCTCGCGCTCGCGTTCAACGCGGGCCTCTGGTGGTGGGTCGACCTGCACGGCGGCCGCGAGGTGGCCAACCAGGTCGCGCTCGAGTTCCTCACCGGCTACCTGATCGAGAAGTCGCTCGCGGTCGACAACATCTTCGTGTTCCTCATGATCTTCAACTATTTCGCGGTGCCGCCCGAGCAGCGGCAACGCGCCTTGATGGTCGGCGTGCTCGGTGCGATCGTGCTGCGCGCGATCCTGATCGTGGTCGGTGCGGCGCTGGTCGCGCGCTTCCACTGGATCCTCTACCTGTTCGGTGCGTTCCTGCTGCTGACCGGCGTCAAGATGCTGTTCGCGGCGAACCAGGAGCCCGACCTCGACGAGAACCCGATGCTGCGCTGGATGCGCAAGCACCTGCCGCTGACGCGCGATTTCCGCGGCAGCCGCATCAGCGTCGTCGAGCACGGACGGCGCTGGTACACGCCGCTGTTCGTCGTGATGGCGCTGATCGCGGTCACCGACGTGATCTTCGCGGTGGATTCGATCCCGGCGATCTTCGCGGTCACGCTCGATCCGTTCATCGTGATGAGCTCGAACGTGTTCGCGGTGCTCGGCCTGCGTGCGATGTTCTTCCTGCTCGCGGGCATGGCCGATCGCTTCCACCTGCTCGGCCACGGACTTGCGCTGGTGCTGCTGTTCATCGGCACCAAGATGCTGATCGCGGGTGTCTACAAGATCCCGATCGGCATCGCGCTCGGCGTGGTCGCGCTGGTGCTCGTCGGTTCGGTCACCGCGAGCCTGCTGTTCCCGCCGCGCGAAGAGGCGGAAGCGGTAGAGGGCGGCGGAGAGCGGGGCGACTGAATCCCGCACCGAAGCGCGTCCGCCTTGCGTCCGCGCGGCCAGCCCCAACCTCGTCTCGATGGACATCGCGCCGCCTTTGCCTGATCCGACGCCGGTCGCGCTCGCGCGCGATCGCAAGCGCCTGCAGTACGCCGCGATCGGCGCCGGTGCGCTGATCGCGGGCATCTGGATCGCATGGCTCGGCGCCTGGCTGCTCGGCTGGCCGCCGGGCGAACTCGGGCTGCGGCCGCGGCGTCTCGAAGGGCTCGCGGGGATCCTCGCGGCGCCGTTCGCGCATGCCTCGTTCGCGCACCTGATGTCCAACACGCTGCCGCTCGGCGTGCTCGCCTGCCTCACGCTGTACTGTTACCCGCGTGCCGCGCGCATCGCGCTGCCCGCGATCTGGGTGTTGTCCGGGATCGGCGTGTGGCTGTTCGCGCGCGACGCGAACCACGTCGGTGCGAGCGGCATCACGCACGGCCTCATGTTCTTCCTGTTCCTGATCGGCCTGCTGCGCCGCGACCGGCTCGCGGTCGTGACCTCGCTCGCGGTGTTCTTCCTCTACGGCGGCATGCTCGTCTCGGTGCTGCCGGGCGAGGAACGCATCAGCTTCGAGTACCACCTCGCGGGCGCCGTCGCCGGCGTGCTCGCGGCGATCGTCTTGCGCCGTCGCGACCCGCTGCCACCGCGCAAGCGCTACAGCTGGGAGGACGAGCCCGACCTCGAACCCGCGGGCGACGCCGAACTCGAGTTGCCGCTCGCGCAGGAGGTACCGGTGCTCTGGCACCGCAACCCCGACGCGGGGTCCGGCGCGCGCGTGGTCGAACTGCGCCCGCGCGAGGGGCACGCGGACCCGTCGCGCCCGACGCTGCACTGAACGCGGGCGGTGGCACTGCACCGCATCGGCGCGGCCGCGCTAAGCTGTCGCCATCGATCCACGGATGCCTGCCATGAACACCCCCGAACCGCGTCGCGTCGAGCACCAGCAGACCGACAAGGGCTACGTGCCGGTCTACACCACGGCCGTCGTCGAACAGCACTGGTCGAGCTATTCGCGCGAAGACCACCAGACATGGGCGACGCTGTTCGAGCGCCAACGCGAGGTGCTGCGCGATCGCGCCTGCCGCGAGTTCCTCGACAACCAGCAGCGCTTCGGCATGACGCCCGACGCGATCCCGCGCTTCGACGAGCTCAACGAGGTGCTCGCGAAGGCGACCGGCTGGCAGCTCGTCGGGGTCGAAGGCCTGCTGCCCGAACTCACGTTCTTCGAGCACCTCGCGAACCGGCGCTTCCCGGTCACCTGGTGGATCCGACGCCCCGACCAGATCGATTACATCGCCGAGCCGGATCTGTTCCATGACCTGTTCGGCCACGTGCCGCTGCTGCTGAACCCGGTGTTCGCCGACTACATGCAGGCCTATGGCCGCGGTGGCGTGAAGGCGCACGGCGTCGATGCGGCGGCGCTCGTGAACCTCACGCGGCTGTACTGGTACACGGTCGAGTTCGGATTGATCCGCGAGGCGGGCGGCTTGCGCATCTACGGTTCGGGCATCGTGAGTTCCAGGGGCGAATCGATCCACAGCCTCGAGTCGGCTGCCCCGAACCGCATCGGCTTCGACCCGCGCCGGATCATGCGCACGCGCTACCGCATCGACACCTACCAGAAGACCTACTTCGTGATCGACGGCTTCGACCAGCTCATGGAGGCGACGCGCCCGGACTTCCGCCCGATCTACGCGGAACTCGCGGACCAGCCGTCGATTCCCGCGGGCGAGGTGCAGGCGACCGACCACGTGTTCCAGCGCGGCAGCGGCGAAGGCTGGGCCAGCGACGGCGACGTCTGAAGCGCGGCTTCGCGCGTGCATCGAAGGAGGCCGTGATGGCGAGGATCGGATTCGCGTGGGTCGCGTTCGCCGTGTGCGCGAGTGGCTCCGCGCAGGCCGAAGTGACGCAGGCGGCCGCGGACGGTTTCGTGATCCGGATGGCGGCCGCGGTGCAGGCGAGGCCCGACGCCATCTGGGCCGCACTCGTGCAGCCAGCGCGCTGGTGGAGCAGCGAGCACACCTGGTCCGGCAAGGCCGCGAACCTGCGCCTCGATGCGACCGCAGGCGGTTGCTGGTGCGAACGCTGGGCCGAAGGCAGCGCCGAACACGGGCGCGTGATCATGGCCGTGCCGAACACGATGCTGCGACTCGAGGCCGCGCTCGGTCCCTTGCAGGAACGCGCGCTCAACGGCGTCCTGACCGTCCGGATCGGCGACGCCGAAGGCGACAGCCGCCGCCTCGAACTCGAGTACCACGTGAACGGGGCCAGCGCGAGCGGCCTCGATGCGTTCGCGCCGGACGTCGACGGCGTGCTCGCGCTGCAGTTCGCACGGCTGCAACGCTACATCGAGAGCGGCGATCCCGAGCCGCCGCCCGCGCCGCCACCGCCGGCTGCAGGCGTCGACAGCGAGGCCGCGCGCCGCGCCGCGATCATCGAGGAGTGGCGGCGCAGCGCCGAGGAAGAGGCGAAGAAGTCCAAGGACGCGCCGCCCAGGCCCAAGCCCGCGCAATGACGCAGGGCCTGCTCGTCAACATCGATGTCGACGACCTCGCGCTCGCCGAGGCGTTCTACACGCGCGCGTTCGGCCTGCGCACGACGCGCCGCTTCGGCGCCGACGGCGTGGAACTCGCCGGCGCTGCCGTGCCGCTGTACCTGCTGGGAAAGCCTGCGGGCAGCCTGGCCTGTGACGCGCCCGCGAACGCGCGCTGCGCGATGCGCGACTACGCACGGCACTGGACGCCGGTGCACCTCGATTTCGTCGTCGACGACCTCGACGCCGCGCTCGCGCGCGCGGAGTCCGCTGGCGCGCGCCGTGAAGGCGAGGTGCGCACGGCCGCATGGGGTCGCATCGCGACGCTCGTCGATCCGTTCGGCAACGGCTTGTGCGTGCTGCAGTTCCTCGGCCGCGGCTACGACGAGATCTCCTCGCCGGTGACGTGACCGCCGAACGCCGCGCAGTCCCGGGCGGGTCGCGCGCTACGCCTTCTTCGCGCGCTCCGCGATCCAGGCGTCGATCTGCTGCTCGAGCACCGGCAGCGGCACCGATCCGAGCGCGAGCACGCTGTCGTGGAATGCACGCAGGTCGAAGTCCGCACCGAGCTTCTTTTCGGCGCGCTTGCGCAACTCGACGATGCGGATCTCGCCGAGCTTGTAGCTGAGCGCCTGTCCCGGCCACGAGATGTAGCGATCGACCTCGGTCGTGACCTCGTGCTCGCTGAGCGCGGTGCGCGAGGCGAGGTAGTCGATCGCCTGCTCGCGCGTCCAGCCCTTGTGGTGCACGCCGGTGTCGATCACGAGGCGGGCGGCGCGCCACATCTCGTAGGTCTGGCGACCGAATTCCTCGTACGGCGTCGCGTAGACGCCCATCTCCTTGCCGAGCTTCTCGCAGTACAGCGCCCAGCCCTCGCCGTAGGCGGAGATGTAGTTGTGGCTGCGGAAGTCGGGCTGCTGCTTCTGTTCCTTCGCGAGTGCGCCCTGCAGCGAATGGCCCGGCGCGGACTCGTGCAGCGTCAGCGCCGGCAGGTTGTAGAGCGGACGCGAGGGCAGGTTGTAGGTGTTCACCCAGTAGGTGTCGGCGCTGCCGCGGCCCGCGGTCCAGAACGGCGCGATCGCGGCCGGCACCGGCTCGATCCCGAATCGCCCGCGCGGCAGCAGGCCGAAGTAGCGATCGAGCTTCGCATCGACCTGCTTGGCGATCCACGCCGCGCGCATCAGCAGTTCCTCGGGCGTCTTCGCATAGAACTGCGGATCGGTGCGCAGGAACGCGAGGAACGCGGGGAAGTCGCCCTTGAAGCCGGTTTCGCGCATCGTCGCCTGCATCTCGGCTTCGATCCGCGCGACTTCGGCGAGGCCGATCTCGTGGATCGCCTGCGGCTCGAGGTCGAGCGTCGTGTACTCGCGGATCTGCTGGCGATACCAGGCCTTGCCGTCGGGCATCGCCTCGGCCGCGAGCGTGGTGCGCGCGCGCGGCACGTACTCGTCGCGGAAGAACGCGAGCAGCTTCGCGTAGGCCGGTACCAAGCGACGGCTGATCGCGCGCTTCGCGTCCGCGCGCAGGCGCTCCTGCTCCGCCGCCGGAATCGTCGCGGGCAGGTCCTTCAGTGGCGCGTAGAATTCGCTTTGCACGGGATCGGTGGTGTCGGCGACGCCCGCGATCGACACCTCGCGCCCGTCGAGTACCGCGCGCGGCACGCTGAAGCCGCGCGCGAGGCCCGCGCGCATGTTCGCGACGTGCTCCTCGAAGTAGCGTGGAACGTCGTCGAGTTTGGCGATGTAGTTGCGCGCGGCCTGCGCGTCCCTGAGCGGCCGGCGCGCCATGAAGCCGAGGTCGGACCAGAACTGCGAATCGCTGTTGAACGGCATTTCGTAGCTGCGGAAGCGCACCTCGGCCGCGAGGTTCTCGACCTGCGGCCGGTACACCGCGAGGTTGATCCGGTTGTCGGCCGACAGCTCGGCGGGCGCGATCGCGTCGAGCTGCGCGAGCACGTCGGTCCAGTACGCGAGGCGCCTCTGCTGCGAAGCCGCGTCGACCGCGGGCAGGTGGTCGTCCTTCGCGCTCGCGGCGGCGTCTTCGTTGTCGTAGCCCGCGAACTGCTCCTGGCGCCAGGCCCATTCCTTCGCGTAGAGCGCCTCGAAACGCTGGTCCGCGGAAGCGGCATGCGCGGGCGCGGCCAGCACGAGGCCGGCATGCAGGGCAAGGAGGGACCAGGCGTTCATTCGCGCATCCGTGGATCGGGAGGAGGCGCGATCATCGCATCGAACCGGCCGCGCGGCACCCGTCTTAAGATTCGCCTAAGCTGGCCACGCCATCATGGATGCACGGCCACCCCTTCGTCGAGGGCCGACGGATCATGCATGTGCTCATAGTCGAAGACGACGAGTCGCTCGCCCGCGGCATCCAGGGCGCGCTCGAGCGCTGGTCGCACACCTCGGACTGGGCGCGTGACGGCGCCGACGCGCTGGTGGCCGCGCGCACGGGCGCGTACGACGTGGCGCTGGTCGACCTCGGCCTTCCGCGGCTCGGCGGCCTCGAGCTGATCCGCTCGCTGCGCCGTCGCAGGCTCGCGCTGCCGATCATCATCGTGACCGCGCGCGATGCGATCGCCGATCGCGTCGACGGCCTCGATGCGGGCGCCGACGACTACATCGTCAAGCCGTTCCACCTCGACGAGCTCGCGGCGCGCCTGCGCGCGGTGCATCGGCGCGCGCAGGGCAACGCACGCAACCTCGTCGAGGCCGGCGCGCTCGTGCTCGACACCGACAGCGGCGAAGCGCGCTGGCATGGCCGCCCGCTCCCGCTCTCGCGCACCGAATTCCTGCTGCTGCGCGCGCTGGCCGAGCGCGCCGGGCGCGTGGTAGCGCGCGACGTGCTCGAACAGGCGATGTACGGCAACGATCGCGTCGAGAGCAACGCGCTGGAAGTGCACGTGCATGCGCTGCGCCGCAAGACCTCCGCGCGCGCGATCCGCACCGTGCGCGGACTCGGCTACCTGTTCGCCGGCACGGACGAGCCCGCGTGAGCTCGCTGCGCACGCGCATCATCCGGCTGGTGCTCGCGAGCCTCGCCGCGATCATGCTGCCGCTGGCCGCGCTCGGTTACCTGCTCACGATGGAAGAGATCGACGAGCTGTTCGAAGCGCGGCTCGCGCAGAGCGCGCGCACGATCAGCGCGCTGGTCGCGCAGGGCGCCCCCGTCGCGCCCGACCGGTTGATCGAGATCGCGTCCTGGCAGGACGACTACGGGGCGCCGCCCGCGGTGCGCGGGCACCGCTACGAAACGCAGATCGGCCTGCAGTACTGGACCTCCTCGAGCACGCTCGCGCTCGCGACGACGAACTTCCGCGAAGTGCCGCTGGATGCGGCACCGGTCGGTTACGCCGACATCCGCGTCGGCAAGCGCCACTGGCGCGTGTTCACGCTGCTCGATGCGCGGGGCCACTGGGTACGCGTCGGCGAACGCTACGACAGCCGGCGCGAGATCGGGCGCGCGATGGCCGCCGAGGCACTGGTGCCGATCCTGTTCGGCTTGCCGATCCTCGCGCTGGTGGTCGGCTGGGCCGTGCGTCGTGGCCTCGAGCCGATGCAGGAACTGGCCGACCGACTCGCCTCGCGCAAGGCCGACAGCATCGAACCGATCGGACTGCATGATCTCCCGGGCGAAATGGTGCCGGTGGTCGCCGCGCTGAACGCGCTGCTCGCGCGGCTCGCCGCCGCGCTCGACCAGGAACGCAGCTTCACCGCGCATGCCGCGCACGAGTTGCGCACGCCGCTCGCGGGCGCCCTCGTGCACCTCGAGAATGCGCGCGCGGCCGCGGGCAGCAATGGCGAGCGCGCCTCGCTCGAGGAAGCGCGCAGCGGCCTCGTGCGCCTGGGCCGCATCGTGAACCAGATGCTCGAGCTCGCGCGCTGGAATTCGGAGAAGCCGGGGCAGCTCCTGCCGGTCGACCTCGACCGCAGCGTCGACTACGAGCTGCAGCAGGTCGGCCTGTTCGCATCGGACCGGGACATCGAGATCGTGGTCCGGCGCGACGACTCGGCGCACCTCGTGCAGGGCTGGGAGCCCGGCATCCGCAGCCTGCTGCGCAACCTGCTCGACAACGCGATCCGCTACAACGTGCACGGCGGACGCATCACGATCGAACTGCGCGACACGCCGCAGGGATGCGTGCTCGCGATCGAGGACAATGGGCCGGGCATCGATCCCGCACTGCGCGAATCGATGCTGCAGCGTTTCCGGCGCGGTGGCATCACGACCGCGGAAGGCAGCGGCCTCGGATTGTCGCTGGTCGCGCGCGTGGTGCAGCTCCACCGCGCGCGGCTCGTGCTCGCGACGGCCGAAGGCGGCCACGGCCTGCGCGTCGAAGTCGCGTTCCCGCCGATGTCCGCACCGATCATTTGATGCCCCAGCAGGCCGTGGAAAGACTCGTCGATCGCCGCCCCTGGCTGCTCGCGTTGCTTGGCCTGGTGCTCGCGTTCGGCTTCCTCGGCAGCCGCGGGATCTGGGATCCCGACGAGGGTCGCTACACGAACGTCGCGCTCGTCATGCTCGACAGCGGCAACTGGCTCGATCCGATGCGCAACGAGGACATCGGGCACTGGACCAAGCCGCCGGTCGCGTATTGGCTGATCGCCGCGAGCGTGAAAGCGTTCGGCCAGAACACCTGGGCCGCGCGCCTGCCGATCGCGCTGTCGTTCCTCGCGTGCGGCTGGCTCGCATGGCGCACCGCGCGGTGCCTGCAACCGGGCACCGAATCGACTGCCGCGGTGGTCTACCTGACGATGCTGTTGCCGGCCGGCGCGTCGCAACTGGTCACGACCGACTTCCCCCTCGCCGCGGCGCAGGCGCTCGCGATGCATGCGTTCGTCGAACACCGCTTCGGCGCGCCGCGCGCGAGCCGTGGCTGGCTGCTCGCGATGTGGGCCGCGTTCGCGCTCGCGTTCATGGTGAAGGGACCGCCGGCGCTGCTGCCGCTGGCCGCGATCGTCGCGTTCCGCCTGCTGGTGCCCGGTGGACCGGTGATCGGCACGCGCTGGCACCTCGGCGGGGTCGTGCTGTTCCTCGCGCTGGCCTTGCCCTGGTATCTCGTGGTCTCGCTGCGCCACGAAGGCCTGTTGCAGTACTTCCTCGGCGCGGAAGTCGTCGACCGTCTCGCGACCAACCGCTTCGGGCGCAACGGGCACTGGTACGGATGGATCGTGGTCTACCTGCCGACGCTGCTGCTTGGCACGCTGCCATGGACGCGCAGCCTCTGGCGCTGGGCGCGCGCGCTCCCGGCGCAGGCGCGTGCGTGGCGCGATCGCCACGTGCGCGAACGGCACGCGGGCGCGATCCTCGTCGCATTGTGGATCCTGCTGCCGTTGCTGGTGTTCTGCATCGCGCGCTCGCGCCTGCCGCTGTACCTGCTGCCGGTGTTCGTGCCGATCGCGATCGCGGTCGCGACGCGCCGCGCGACCGACGGCATAACGTTGCCGCGACCGCGCTGGCTCGCCGCGTGGGTGGTCGCGCTGCTCGCCCTGCGCCTCGCGGCCGCCGCATTCCCGACGCACAAGGACGCCTCGGCGTGGGCGGATGCGATCCGCGCACGCGCGACGGCACCCGTGCGCGAAGTCGTGTTCGTCGAGGACATGGCGCGCTACGGCCTGCACCTGCATCTCGACGCGGAGATCGAGAAGCTGTCGCTGGATGCGCCGCCGCAACCGCGCTTCAATCCCGAGTACGACGAACCGCTGTCGCGCGAACTCGAGGAATCGGCGACCGAAACCGGCGTGCTCTACGTGGCCAAGGCGCACGCGTGGCCCGCGGTCCGCGATCGCGTCGCCGCGCTCGGCTACCGCGCGACGCCGCTCGGCACGCCGTTCGATGGTCGCGTGATGTTCGAGGTGGAACGCGGCGCGCGGCCCTGAACGGGCGTCAGCGCATGTCGGCGCGGCCGGGTGCGCCGGCCGCGGCAAGATAGCCCGCGAGCCCGCGTTCGGCGGTTTCGACGAACGCTTCGCCGGTCGGTTCGAGGCTGGCGATGCGGTCCGGGCGGAAACTGCGGAAGTCGCGACGCAGCCGGCACCAGCCGCCGAGCGTCCATACGCGCCCCCAGAACGCGAGGCAGAGCGGCTCGACCTCGCGTTGGCTCGCCGCGCCCGATTCGTTGCGGTACTCGAGGCGCAGGACCTGGCGCGCGGAGATCGCCTCGTGCAGGCGGTCGATCAAGCCGGTTTCGACTTCGTACCAGGCAGCCGGCGCGAAAATGCGCGATTGCCGCGTGCGCTCGCGCAGCTCCGGCGGCAGCACCGCCTCGATCTTGAGCAGCGCCGCCTGGGCGCCATGGCTCAGGCGCTTGCCCGCGAACGCCTTGACGAAACGCGAGCCGACCACGAGCGCTTCGATTTCGTCGGCGTTGAACATCAGCGGCGGGATATCCGAGCCCTTGCGCAGCATGTAGCCGACGCCGGCCTCGCCTTCGATCGGCACGCCGGAGCGTTGCAGGTCGGCGACGTCGCGGTAGACGGTGCGCAGCGACACCGCGAGCGTCTCCGCGAGCGCGCGCGCCTGCAGCGCGGAACGCCGCCCGCGCAATGCGTGGATGATGAGGAACAACCGGTCGGCACGCCGCATCCCGTGCTTCTAGGACAAGCGCCCGTTGCGCGCAAGCGCGACGCGACTCATGTCGGTCTCCGTCGGGGGTGGGCAGGCCAAGCCGCGCTCAGCCGCGCAGGCTCGAGCGCGGCGTCGGCGCGAGTCGCAGCATCTGCACGGCGCCGCGGCTGCGCGGCTCGAGCATGGACGCGGCAGCACGCCATCCGGGCTGGTGGCGCAGGCGCGCGAAGTGCGCGGCATGGTGGTGCGCATCGGCGAATGCGCACAGGCACACGAGCACGTGCTCGCCTTCGCGCACCGGCAGCGCGGGGAACGTGTTGCGCGCGTACTCGCTCGTGTAGCTCGCGAGCACCCGCGCGCCCGACTCGCGCAGCGCGGGCAGCAGCGAACGCGCGAGCGCCGCGGCGAGCGCCGCATCGACGGGCTCGGACAGCGGCCAGGTCATCGCGGTCACGAGCCCCGCCGCGCGCGCCGGCTCGCCGGACCCGGCGCGACGCGGGGTCGCAGCGAGTCCGCTCCCCGCGAGCAACGGGCGCAGCAGCAGCACGTCGTCGGAATCGATCATCGTCGCGTTCGCCGCGGCGCGGTGGGCCTGCCAGACCGGTCCGCCGTAGAAGCGCGCGAGTGCCTGCGCGCGGCTGTCCATGTCGGTGAAGCCGCGCAGCCAGACGAAGCGATCATCGTCGTCGAGGTCGCGGAACTGGCCGAGCAGGTGCATGCCGCAGGCCTCCTGTGATTCGACGAACCTGCGTTCGAACAGGTCGATCAGCGCATCGCGCCGTCCGCGATGCACGGTGTAGCGGCGCAGCTCCACGATGTCCGGCGAGCGCATCGGTGCCAGAGGAGCCGGAGCGTCCACGCGAGCGTTCGGCGGCAGGCGCGCACCGCGGCGGCTGGTGGCCGCGGCGGCATCGTGGGGTCGTGCTTCTGGCTGCCACATGCTCGCGCTCCGGACGTGCGCAATCGCACACCCGCAGCGTGCGCCGACCCTGCTGACAGCCTGATGGCAGCAGGCTGCCGATTGCAGGGCGGCGGTCAGGACGCCGGATCGAAGCCGTCGGCGTAGATCGTGTCGAGCGTCGTCACCTGCGACTCGAACGCGCCGAGGTCGCGCGGGCCGTGCTGGTTCGGCAGGTTCGCGGTATCGACGTCGCGCGGGTTGCCGTCGAAGTCGGTTCCGCCGCCGACCGGCGCGACGTCGATGCCGAGCGAACCCGGCGCGAGACGGCCATACCCGTCGCGGTACGTGGGCTGGCCCAGCATGATCTCGTCGGTCGGCTGCGCACCTGCGTTGTTGTGCGCGAGCACGCGGTCGAGGTGCGTCGTCGCGACCGGCCCATTGCTGAGATAGACCAGCGCCTGCGGCTGGTCGATGATGCTGTTGACGACCTGGAACAGCGTCGGATCGCTGCCGACCAGGCTGATCTGGAAGCTGCCGTCGTTGCCCGCGATCGTCGAATCCCAGATGTCGACGATGCCGCCGTTGAGCGCCTCGAACACGTTGTCGCAGTGTGTTGCCGAGCACGAGGGACTGCGTCAACGTGATCGACGCGGTGCTCGCCGCCGCGCCGAGGTTGGTCGAGAGGATCGATGTCGCGTCGTTGTGGCCGATGAGGACGCGATCGAGCGTGATCGACGCATCGCGCGCCGCCGCGATCAACGGAAGGTCCGGGCCGGCATGGTTCGCGCGAATCCGGTTGCAGCCGCTGGTGACCGGGCACGCAAGGTCGGCGTCCGGCGGGAATCCGCAGGCATCGTTGGCCTCGGGATTGACATGCAGGAAGGCCTGCCGTCCGTAGGCGTTGAGCGGGGCATTGAACGACGAGCCGCCATTGCCCTCGACCCGCACGTTCCGGAGGCAGACGTCGGTTCGGCCTGGCGCGTCGTACGCAACCAGTCGGACGGCTCCGAGGCCGTTGGCGGTGATCTTCAACGGATGGGCCGCATCGATCGAATGGAGCAGGGTGGGCGCGGACGATGCTTCCCCGATGCCTTCGACCAGGATGCCCAAGCCGCCGTTGCCATCGATGACGGCGCCGGTCGCACCCACCTGTGCGGAAGCCGGGGCTCTGACGAAGATCCCGCTGCCCGCATTGTGCCGGATCGAATTGCCGTCGCCCTTGATCCGCAGGCGTGCTTCACCTTCGACCACCGCACCGTGCGCGCTCTGGTCCGTCACTTCGACGCCACCCTCGAATTCGACCAGGGCCGCACCGTTCTGGCCATCGACATGGAGGCCCGCGCCCCAGGCGTCGAGCTCGTTGCTTTCCGCGATGCGCACGTTCGACAGCAGGAGGGTGCCGCTGCCGCGAAAGTCGATTCCACCCCCGCCGAACGCGCCCTCGCCGGTTCCACCCTGCATCCAGAAGCCGCGGAATCTCGCGTCCACATGGCCGCGCAACCGCACGGTCGGGCGATTGGCGTCGCCGCCGTAGAGGCTCGCCTTGCCGAATGCAGTCGGCGCGAGCGTCGTGCAGTCGGCATAGCCACCGACGATCTCGAGCACGAGGTCTTCGCGCAGGCCCTGCAGCAGCAGGTTCTCGTGATGGACGCCGTCGTCGACGTCGTCGGTGACGAGGATCAGGTTGTAGCCGCCGAACCCGTTCGCGCGCTCGATCGCGCCGCGGATCGTCGCGACCGTGCAGTCAGGCCCGCGCCCGACCACGATCGCGCCCGCAAGCACCGGGTGCGCATGCGCGGCCAGGGCCAATATCCATGCGAGCGCGGCGAAACGGGTCCGGCCCATGGGTCGTGCGCGTGTCGCGATCGACCGCCGAATATCGTTGAAGCTCATGTCGGTGCTGCTCCATTGGAGGCTCGGAAGAGCCGTGGTTGAAGTACTCGAAGACGTCGGATATCCATTGGTCGCGCGATGCGATCGCTTCGCCCGATCGAAGGTGCGGGCCATCGGCCGATCGCGCATGGTTTCCGTCACGCGCCATCACGCCCGCAGCGCGGGCCCATCCGGACACGCCATGCCAGCCGCATCCAGGACCACTCGACGCACGTTCCTTGAAGGTCCGCTCGTGCGCATCGGCGATCTCACGGTGCGCCCCGCGAACGATGCGATCGGCCCGGTCGAACAAGAGGACCGGTTCCTGCTGGTGCTGCCGACCTCGGGCGTGTTCGCGTTGCACGACAGCCCGAACCGGCGCCGCGTGGTGACCGCAAACCACGCCGTGCTCGTCCCAGCGGACGCGCCGTACCGGATCAGTTTCCCGGCTGCGATCGGGGACCATGCGCTCACGCTGCGCCTCTCCGCCGAGGCGCTCGAGGCCGCGTTGCCGCTCGCCTGCACGCGGCGCGGCATCGAGCGCTCGTTGCTCGGCTTCCGCATGCTGTTGCCGCCGCCCGTGATGCTCGCGAGGAACCTGTTCTGGCGTCGGCTCGCCCTGCACGAGGCGGATGCACTCGGTGCGGAGGAGTTCGGCATGCGCCTGTTCGACCTCGTGCTGCAGGCGTCGGACGTGGCGTGCGCGCGCCGTCGAGGCACCACCCGCGGCGCGGCGCGGCAGCGACAGATCGAGCGCGTGAAGGAAGCGGTCGCGGTATCGCCCGACCGCAAGTGGTCGCTGCACCTGCTGGCCGAACTCGCGTGCACCTCGCCCTGCCACCTCGCGCGCGTGTTCCGCGAATCGACCGGGACGTCCATCCATCAGTACCTCCTTCGCCTGCGACTCGCTCTCGCGCTCCGCCGGCTGCTCGCGTCCGAGGCGGACCTCGCGACGATCGCGAGCGACCTCGGGTTCTCGAGCCACAGTCATTTCAGTGCGCGCTTCCGCGCGTTGTTCGGTACGACGCCGACCGAAATCCGCCGGAACGGCGGCGGCGCCCTCGGTGGGCTGCCCGCGCTGCTCGCGTGATCGGGGCGGCTACGCCGCCGGCGCCTTGTGCACGGTGATGTGCGCCTGGATGCAGCGCCAGCGGCCGTCCTGCTTGAGCCAGATGTCGGTGTAGCGGTTCTCGCCCTTGCGCCCGTCCTTGCGCACGTAGGCGTTCTCGGCCGATATGAGTGCGACCTCGCCGAAGCGGCGGATGCGCACGTTGTCGACCGGGAAGGCTTGCATCTGCTCGGCGAACACCGGCTTCGCGAAATCCGCGAGCGCGCCCGCGCGGTCATGGAAGGAACCATCGCCGTAGACGACGTTGTAGTCGGGCGCGAGATGCGCGTCGTACCAGGCGACGTCGGCTTCGCGGAACGCGTTCACGTAGTTCGCGTTGAGCGCGCGCAGGACCGTGTCGTCGTCGCCTTGCGGATCCTCGCCCTGCCACGGCGCGAAATCGGGAACCGCGGCGGTCTGCATCCGCACCGGCGTGCCGTCCTTGAGGCGCGTGTTGGCGCCGCCCTGCAGCTGCCAGGACTCGCCGCTCCAGACGTACACGTCGGTATAGCGCACGCGCGCGGGGCGCGACCCCGCACGCTGCGCCTCGAACACGCCCTGGACGATCGCCACCGGCCCGTACAGCCGCACGTCGATGTCGGAGTAGGACGCGCCTTCGTAGCGCGCGGGTTCGCGCATGCCGGCGAGGAATTCGGTACGCCCGTGCCAGGCGCCGCTGCTCGCGAGCGCGAGGAAGTCCTCGCCGGCGAGCGCCTCCATGTAGGCATTGTCGGGGTGGATGCTGGCCTCGACGAAGCGATGGTTGATCGCGCGCAGCTGGGCGGCGGCGAGTTCGGGCGCGGGGACGGGCGCGGCGGACGCTGCCGCGGAGAGGCCGATCGAGAGGACGAACGCAGGGAGCAGGAAGGGATTCACGGAAATCCTCGGATGTGGATACGCGGCAGCGCGCCGCAGGTATTGCCGGCGCGCCGATGCACGCCGACGAGGCACGGTACGCAGCGCGTCGGGCGCGCGCTGTCACGATCCTGCGGTTTGCGTGGTGACGCGTGCGTGCCGGTCGCACCGACGCGGTCGTCGACGTGCCGGCGCGCCCGCACGGCGCCGGACGAGGCAGCACACCCGGCGCACGCGTGCCCCGGACTGGTCCGCGCGCGCGATCCGCACCACAATGGCGGTTTCCGATGCCGCCGCGGAGCGCTGATGTCCCCGTTGCCCGATAGACCGGTTTCCCTGTCTCGCTTCCTGATCGAGGAGCAGCGCGACAAGGCGCACATCAATGGCGACCTGCGCCTGCTGATCGAGGTCGTCGCGCGCGCGTGCAAGCGCATCTCGATCGCGGTCGGCAAGGGCGCGCTCGGCGGCGTGCTCGGCAGCGCCGGCACCGAGAACGTGCAGGGCGAGACGCAGAAGAAGCTCGACGTGCTGTCGAACGAGATCCTGCTCGAGGCGAACGAATGGGGCGGCCACCTCGCGGCGCTCGCGTCCGAGGAAATGGACGACCCGCACCCGATCCCGCATCGCTATCCGAAGGGCGAGTACCTGCTCGTGTTCGATCCGCTCGACGGCTCGTCCAACATCGATGTCAACATCTCGGTCGGCACGATCTTCTCGGTGCTGCGCTGCCCCGAGGGCGTGCGCGACCCCGACGAGCAGGCGTTCCTGCAGCCCGGCGCGCGCCAGGTCGCCGCGGGTTATGCGGTGTACGGCTCGAGCACGATCCTCGTGCTGACGCTCGGCGACGGCGTGCACATGTTCACGCTCGACCGCGAACAGGGCAGCTTCGTCCTGACCGGTTCGAACCTGCGCATCCCGGAAGACACCTCCGAGTTCGCGATCAACATGTCCAACATCCGCCACTGGCAGCCGCCGATGAAGCGCTACATCGAGGAACTGCTGGCCGGCCGAACGGGCCCGCGCGGACGCGACTTCAACATGCGCTGGGTCGCCTCGATGGTCGCCGACGTGCACCGCATCCTCACGCGCGGCGGCATCTTCATCTATCCGCGCGACCTCAAGGACCCTTCCAAGCCCGGCAAGCTGCGCCTGATGTACGAGGCGAACCCGATGGCGATGATCGTCGAACAGGCCGGCGGCGCCGCGACCACCGGGCTCGAGCGCATCCTCGACGTGCGCCCGACCCGGTTGCACCAGCGCGTGCCGGTGTTCCTCGGCTCGCGCAACGAGGTCGAGCGCGTGACCGCCTACCATCGCGAGGCGGAGCAGGCCGGATGAGCGCGCAGGACTTCGTCGAGGTCTACGAGGACGCGCTCGATCCGCGCGTCTGCGCCGAACTCGTCGCGGCCTATTCGGCCAGCGACAAGGTCGCGCGCGGCGAGACCGGCAGCGGCGTCAACGTCCAGCTCAAGGACAGCTGGGACCTGTGCATCAGCCGCCTGCCCGAATGGAAGCAGGGCGAGAACATCCTCAACAGTGCGGTGATGCGCGGCCTGATCGCGTACGTGCGCAAGTACACCTACCTCGCGCTCGCGCCGGTCGCGCTGAGCCGCACCGATCCGAAGGGCGGCACGCTCGAGACGGTCGGCATCGACGACCTGCGCGCGATGGACGACACGCAGTTGCAGAACCTGCTCGTGCAGCTGTTCCGGCCGGGCAGCATCAACATCCAGCGTTATCTCGCCGACGTCGGCGGCTACCCGTACTGGCACAGCGAGATCGCGCCGAAGGTCGACACCGACGAGAACCTGCACCGCGTGCTGCTGTGGACGATCTACCTCAACGATGGTTTCGGCAACGGCGAAACCGAGTTCCTGTACCAGGGGCGCAAGATTGTGCCGAAGACCGGATCGCTGCTGATCGCGCCCGCGGGCTTCACGCACACGCACCGCGGCAACCGCCCGAGCGGCGCCGACAAGTTCATCGCGACCTCGTGGATCCTGTTCCAGCGCGCCGAGCAGCTCTACGCCGACCCGCGCAGGAAAGGGGACGGAGGCCATTGACCGCCGCTGTTCTTCGCCTGTCTCCCTGTCGCCAAAGGGTCAATTGCCTGCGTCGCCTTTTTTGCCCCTAGAATCCGCCGCTCCCTCCCGCCGGTCATTCCATGCAAGCCTCCAAGTCCCCGTTGTCACCGCTGCCGGCGCTGATCTTCTCCGCGCGCTGGCTGCAGCTGCCGCTCTACCTCGGCCTGATCGCCGCGCAGGGCGTCTACGTCGTGCTGTTCATCAAGGAACTCTGGCACCTGCTGCACGACGCGTTCACGCTGAGCGAGCAGGCGATCATGCTCATCGTGCTCGGCCTCATCGACGTCGTGATGATCTCCAACCTCCTGATCATGGTGATCGTCGGCGGCTACGAGACGTTCGTGTCGCGCCTGCGCCTCGAAGGCCACCCGGACCAGCCCGAATGGCTGAGCCACGTGAACGCCTCGGTGCTCAAGGTCAAGCTCGCGATGGCGATCATCGGCATCAGCTCGATCCACCTGCTCAAGAGCTTCATCGAGGTCGGCGCGGTCGAAGGCCTGCCGTTCTGCTCGCGCGAGCTGCTCGAAGCGGCGGCAGCCGAGGTCGTGATCGGAGCGAAGAAGACCTGCACCACGCTGACCACGGCAGGCGTGATGTGGCAGACCATCATCCATTGCGTGTTCATCGCCTCCGCGATCGGCATCGCGTGGACCGACCGCCTGATGGCGAACGGTTCACACCGCGAGCGCCCGGGCGCGGCACACTAGGACGCGCGGCGGCCCCGCCGCGCGACCACCAGGGAGACACCGCATGCGCATCGGACTCATCCTCGCCGGCCTGATCCTCGCCGGCGTCGGACTCGCCGCATTCACCGGCCAGCTCAATTTCACCGAGCGCAAGGAAGTCGTGAAGATCGGCGGCCTGTCCGCTTCGGTGAAGCAGGAGCGCAGCGTGCCGCAGTGGATCGGCGGCGTCGGCGTGCTGGTCGGACTCGGGCTCGTCGTCGCGGGCGCGATGCGCAAGTAGCCGCGCGTCAGTCGTTCCAGCGGTTCGCGGTCGCGTCGAACGACGCGGCCTTCGCGCGCACCACGCAGAACCGCTGGCCGGTCGGCGCCTCCATCACGCACCAGGTATGGATGCGCTCGACCGGCTTCGCGCCGAGCGCCTCGAGCCGGCGCACCTCGGCCTCGACGTCGTCGGTCTCGATGTCGATGTGCACGCGGCTCGCGTGGTCGACGGACTGTACCTCGACGTGCAGCCGGCCCTCGGGGTCATCCAGCGCGATGTAGCGCTCGCCTTCTTCGGCCGGCAGCCGGCGCACCGGCATGCCGAGCGCGGCGCCCCAGAAGTCGGCCGCGGCCGGCAGGTCGTCGGTGCGGCAGTCGATGATGAAGCCGGCGAGGCGGCTCTTGTGCATGGCGGGTCCGGCGGTCGTGGCGGCAGCGCGATGCTAGCGCGAAGCGCTCGACGGCGGAGGCATGATCGCTTCGCGGAGCCGGCGGAATGCAGGGCCGTCGTCGAGGCGCAGCGTATCGCCTGCGTGGCGCAGCCCGAGGGCCGCGTAGAGCGCGTCCGTGCGCGGAAAATCGGTGCGCGTGCGCCAGGCCTCGAACATCGGCGCGAGCACTGCATCGCCGCCGAGCTGGTCGAGCCGCGCGATGAAGTCCCGAGGCGCCCACGGTCGCGGCGGATCGAGGCAGCATTGCGCGAATGCACGCAGGCGCGCGTCGAGCGCGGGCAGGCCGCGGCGCCGCCATTCCAGTTCCGCCGCGAGCCAGAACGCCGCGCCCGACCAGTACACGCGCATGTAGGCGTGGTCCTCGCCCATGCGCGTGGACGCGGCCTCGAGCGTCGGCAGCGCGGCAGCGCGGCTCGCGTTGCGGCCGCGTGCGAACCCCGCGTCGAATGCGCGCCACGCGCTCTCGGGCGACAACAGGCCTGCGCGCGCGCGCAACACGTTCTGGTAATACGTCGCGAGGCCCTCGGCCAGCCATGCGCCGCGTTCGCCGAGGGAGGGATGGAACAGGTGCGAGAGCTCGTGCGCCGCGATCCAGTCCTGCTCGAACGCGGACGACGGCTGCGCCGCGTCGACGAACAGCGCAAGGCCATTGCCCTGCCCACGCAGCGATTGCCCGAACACGACCGCGTCGCGTTGCGCGCCGACCGGAGCGACGAGCACCTGCACGTCGGTGATCGGCAGCCGGCCGAACGCACGCGTCGCCGCCTCGCCGACGCGTCCGAGCCAGGCCAGCAGGCGCTCGCGCCGCACCGCGTCGGGATGCCCGAACGTCGCGACATGCAGGGTTCCGCCCGCCAGTCGCAGCGCGCGCGTGTCGAAACGCCCGACCGCGATGCGACCCATCCACGCATCGGGCGTGCGCGGAATCCGGTAGCGCGCGGCGCCTTCGCCGGGCGCAAGCGGAATCCAGGGCGCCGACAACGCGACGCCGTCCGGCAGCTCGACGCGCACGATCGCGTCGTCGGCGTCGTCCGGCTCGAGCAGCCAGCTGGCCGGATCGCTGACCAGCGCATCGCCGCGCGCGTCGATGCCGCGTCGCGGCTGCGCGGCCGCGATCGCGCCGAGATCGGCCCGGTAGCGCAGGCATTCCCCGGCGCCCCAGTCGCGCGCGACCCAGGC
>JAEYZH010000069.1 GCA_023430685.1 Pseudomonadota bacterium
CTTCCTTCACGTCGTAGCCGCCCTGCAGCGCCGAGGCGCACTGGCTGCCGAGCGCGCAGTTGCCGTTGAAGTCGATCAGCAGGCTGGTGTCGACGTTCGAGTGGATGTACTCGTCGCGCTTGCTGACACCGAGCGCGAGCTGCACGGTGCCGCCCGGCAGTTCGAACAGACCGCCGTTGAGGTCGAAGCGCTTGACCTTCTGGATCTGGAACTGCTGGCTGACGCCGATCTGCTGCGATTCGATCAGGGCCGCCACCGTGTTCGGATCCTGCAGGTTGAACGGGTTGAACGGGCGGCAGTTCGGGATCGGATCGTCCGGCGTGCCGCAGGTCACCTGGCCCGTGGCAGGGTCGAGGAAAGATGGCCCGGTGCCCTGGTTGAGGATCCCGAGTCCCGGGAGGCCGAGCGTCTTGCTGCTGAGGTGGACATGCCCGTAGTCGTAACCGACATCCCAGTTCCACTGGTAGTCGTTCCAGACGTCGAACGAACCGCGCAAACCGGTCGAGATCTGGTTGTTCGCGATGCCGTTGGATGCGGCGCGACTGCCGAGCGATGCGAGGCGCGCACGGAACACGTCGCCGGTCGCCGGGGACATCTCCACGCCGAACGGGTTGTAGTAGCTGTCGGCCGACACGACCGCGCCGTAGATCGCGCCGTACACCGCGGGCGCGAGCTGGAACGAGGCCGAGGTCCGGTTGCTGAGCACCGAGAGATAGGCCTCGACGTTGTCGGTCAGCTTGTAGTGGCCGTTGAGGAACAACCCGGTGCGTTCCTGCGGGGTCAGCACGAGGTTGACCGTCGCATAGTTGTAGAGGTCGCTCGGTCCGTTCGCGTCCGGCGAGAAGCGGTAGCAATGGTAGTCCGTCGCGATGTTCATTCCGCTCGCTTCGGGGTTGCGCGCGATGTATCCGGTGTCGCAGCCCGGGAACAGGTCGAGGAACGCATCCGGGATCGCGATGAAGCCGTACGGCGAAGAAGGCGAGCCGCCAACGAACGTCGAGAAGTTGCCACCCGCCGTGCGCGTGCGCGACACCGCGTCGCGCGAGAAGTCACGGTGGCCCGACAGCACCCCGTCGATCTTCTTGTAGTTGATGCCGGCCATGATGCTGCCACGATCCGTGCTCTGGCCGAACGTGAAGCTGTAGCCCTCGCTGGTCCCATCGTCGCGATCGGAGATGCCGTAGTCGACGGTGAACTCCGCGCCCTGGTAGTCGCTGCGCAGGATGAAGTTCACGACGCCCGCGATCGCATCCGAGCCGTACACGGCCGACGCGCCCGAGGTCAGCACTTCGATGCGCTCGACCATGTTGGCCGGGATCGCGTTCGGGTCGCCGCTGAGGAAGCGGTGGCCGTTGATCAGCACCAGCGTGCGCGGCGAACCGAGGCCGCGCAGGCCGATGCTCGAGAAGCCGGTACCGCCCGAATTGTTGATCTGCGGATTCATGTTGGGGCCGGTGACCGCCGGCAGCGATTGCACGAGGTCGCCGAGGGTCAGCTTGCCGGTCTTCTCGATCGCGGCGCGATCGATGGTGACGACGGGGTTGGACGTTTCGATGTCGACGCGACGGATGTTCGAACCCGTCACCGTGATCGTTTCGAGCTGCTGGCTGTCGACGGACTGGCTGCCGACCTGTGCGAGCGCGGCGCCCGCGAAGCCGCCGAGCGCGAGTGCCGCGCCCGTGCATCCGTACGTCCGCAAGCCGCGGCGCACCGCATCCCGGAGCAGTGTGTTTCTCATATTCTGGATCTCCTGTCGCCAAGCGAAAGAGGCGCCGCGCAACGCGGCACCGTCGGACGAACCTTAAAAACGTGTGAACGTGCCACGTTGCCGCTGCCGGCTCGCCCGCGTTGCCGCGATTGCTGGCTGCGTCAGCCGGCCGCGGCGAGCGGGACCGAGGACTGCCGGCGCAAGGCGCCCGCGGTGGTGCCGAAATGCTGGCGGAACAGGCGCGAGAACGCGCAGCGGTTCTCGAATCCGCTGGCCAGCGCGATCTCCGCGATCGCGAGCGGGCTCGTGCGCAGCAGCCTGCGCGCGTGTTCGAGGCGCATGCGCACGAGGTAGGCGTGCGGCGTCTCCCCGTAGGCGGAACGAAACGCACGAATGAAATGCCACGACGAGTAGTTCGCCATCGCCGCGAGCGCGTCGTTGTCGAGGTCGAGGTGGCAGTGCGTCGCGACGTAGTTGCGCACGCGCTGCAACCTGAGGAACACCTGCCGGCGTTGCGCCCAGGTGCGTCCGGGGCAGCGCGCGATCGCCGCATCGAATCCCGATTGCAGGGCGAGCACGCGGTCGAGCACGGCATCGAGCGCGGGCTCCGCATCCGCGTGCGACGTGCAGCGCGCAAGCGCCAGCGCATCGATGCGCGTCGCACGATCGGCGCCATGCACGGCCGGCAGCAGCAGCGGCTCGATCGGCACGCCGGGCCAACCTGCGAGCGTCATGCGCCATGCGGCCGGGGACCCGAGGACCGCGAGCCAGATCGCCGCACCACGCCCGACCGCGCGCACGCGCGGTTCGGTTTCGCAGGCGCGCAGTTCACCGCTGCCGCAGGCGATCTCCGCCGCGGGACCCAACTGCAGGCGCCCCCGCAACGGCAACCAGAAGCCGAGCACCGGCCCTTCGACGCGCAGGCTGCAACCGCGGCCACCGCCGCGCACGATCGCCACGGCGGGCGCGCCGCCCACGCGCCACGATGCGGCGGCGGCTTCAAGGCTCGCGCCGTGGCCGAGATGGTGGATGACGAGGGGCATGCGACCTCCTGCGAAACGACGGGTCCAGGCGGAATACGCGTCGCTCGCCCGGTCGTCAGGAATTCCGGACGAAATCGGGCGGAGATCGTTCCGGCATCGCGATGAAAGCCCCCAGGTTCAACGCGTTGCGCCTGGGTTGCCGATGCGCGATCGGCGCAGGCGGAAGCCTCGACGCCGCGAATCGGAACCCCAACGGCGTCGGGACGCCATCGATCCCGGCGGGCTCTGGCTCCCGGCGCAGCGACGGACGGCGGCGCAGCGCGCAACCTCCGCAACGAGCGCGCTCGTGCAGCTGCCTATGCTCGATGCGTCATCATCGAACGGGAGAGCGGGCATGCGGTTGTTCCTGCTGTCGGGCCTTCTCGCCGCGACCGGCGTCACGGCGGCGCACGCCACCTGCGTCGCGAGTGCTGGCGCGCAGCGCCCGCACCTGATCGAGCTCTACACGAGCGAGGGCTGCAGTTCATGCCCGCCGGCCGAGCGCTGGCTCTCGACGCTGCGCGGGAACGCCGGCTACGCACCGCTCGAGTTCCATGTCGACTACTGGGATACGCGCGACTGGCACGACCCCTTCGCGGACGCCCGGTTCGCGGCGCGCCAACGCGAATCGGCGGGACGCTCGAGGCGCGGCATCGTCTACACGCCGCAGGTGTTCGTCGACGGACGCCTGTGGAAGGACTGGCCGAAGGCGCCGCCACCCGAACCGCCTGTGCTTGCCGCACCCGCGCTGTCGTTCACGGTGACGCGCGGCGAGGTGCTCGTGGTCGCGGTCGAGACGGAAGCCGGCGCGGACCACCT
This sequence comes from Pseudomonadota bacterium, assembly GCA_023430685.1. Lineage (GTDB taxonomy): Bacteria > Pseudomonadota > Gammaproteobacteria > Xanthomonadales > Rhodanobacteraceae > Dokdonella_A. The sequence continues at coordinate 3,550 of JAEYZH010000069.1, forward strand.
GGTCGCGGTCGCGCTCACCGAAGACGGACTCTCGAACCAGGTCGACGGCGGCGAGAACCGCGGCGCACGCCTCGCACACGACCATGTCGTGCGCGCGTTCGAAGAGGCGCGTCCCGCGCGTGCGTTCGAAGCACGGCTGCGCGTGCCCGAGGATGCGGACCTCGCGAATGCGAGCATCGTCGCGTTCGTGCAGGAACGCCGCAGCGGCGACGTCGTGCAAGTCGTCCGACTCCACCTCGCTGCATGCCTCGCGGTGCCCGGGCAGGCAGTTAGAAGGCCGGGCGCACAACGGCAGGATTGAAGCACCGGGCACGTGAAGAAGCGCGCGCGGGATTCGCGCTCGCGTGCGCCGGGCTCGAGGTCGTGGTCGTTGCGACGCTCTGCTGCGCGCTCGTGGGCAGCGAGGGCGGCCCGGGCGCCGCTCCCACGCGCGCAAAAAAAAGGCGGGCACCAAGGTCCCGAACCCGGTGTCCCGCCGAGGGTTTCGCACTTCGATGCTGTGACACATCTGCCCGTTGGAGGGCACGGAAATTCTGCATGCGACGCGCCGACCGGGGGTTGCGCAGGCGTTCGGCGCGCGTGATGGAAATTGCGGCAAACGGCGCCGGCAAGTGCTTCAGCGCGTGTCGGTGCGTTCGAGCCGGAACAGGCCGACGTCGGTGTCCTCGCTGCGGAACGGGACCGCGATGATGCTGCGCCGGTCCGGCATCACGCTGAAGGCGAGGTCTCGCAGGATCGCGTCGAAACGCGTGATCACGCGGTCCTCGCCACTGCGCGGATCGAGCGCGTGCAGGCTCGCGCTGTCGACCTCGATGTCGGCGATGTACCAGATGCTGCCGTCGACGAGCTGCCAGCCGGAAGTCAGCGCCGTGATCGCCTCGGTGACCGGCTCCGCCACGCCACCCTCGAGTGCGATGCGGAACAGGCCGCGCTCCGCGCTCGTGGTGAAGTACGCCGAGCGCGACGCGACATCGACCTGCACGCGCGCGACGCCCTCGGCGAGCACCTCTCGCGCTTCCTGCGGGAGGCCCGGATTGCGGACCAGCTCCAGCCGGTTGTCGCGGCCGGAGCTGCCTCTGACGACGAGGTAGCTGTCGGCGTCGATGGCGGACATGCCGGTCAACACGCTGTCCGCGGACGAGGTCAGTGCGCGGCGGCGCAAGGTCGAGACCTCGATCTCGACCAGCCGCCGCC
>JAEYZH010000105.1 GCA_023430685.1 Pseudomonadota bacterium
GCGCCGGCCTAGCGTGCGAGCCGCGAGTGCGCCTCTGCGACCACGAGCGCGCGCACGTGCTGCAGTACATGGCGCTCGGCCCGCTGTTCCTTCCGCTGTACTTCCTCTGCGGCGGGATCAGCGTGCGCAATCGATTCGAGCGCGCGGCGGACCGGTATGCGCAGAGCGGGTGCGGCTGGTGGCCGTGGGCCGCTGGCCCCGTCCGGCCAGGACGATGAACGCCGATCGCGCACGGCGGACTTCGCACCCGCGCGCTGCGCGAGCCCGGGAGTGACGTGATCGGCGTCGGAGAGCGCGCCGAAAGCCTTATGCTGTGCACCGCCCTGCGCGACTTCCGAGGCGATCGCTGGAACAATGCGCAATGATCCACCGGTGCCGCGCGGGCGAACGGGGTCGCGGTCGGCTCCTGCGCCCAGATCGATGCCGCCTGCAGGGAGACGTTCGTAGATGCCGGCTTTCGCCTACCAGGCCCTCGACGCGAGCGGCAAGACCCAGCGCGGCGTGCTGCAGGGCGACACCGCGCGTGCGGTTCGCGGGGTCCTGCGCGAGCGCGGGCTCGACCCGCTGCAGGTCGACGAGGTCAGCGAGTCGCGCGCGCATGCGGCGCGGCCATTCGCGCGGCGCGGACTCGGCGGCGCGCAGCTCGCGCTGCTGACGCGCCAGCTCGCGACCCTGGTCGGCGCGGGATTGCCGATCGACGAGGCGCTCGGCGCGCTCGCCGAGCAGTCCGAAGGCGAGCGGCAGCGCGGGCTCGTGATGAGCCTGCGCGCGCGCGTGATGGAAGGCGCGAGCCTCGCGCAGGCGATGGCCGAGTTCCCCGACAGCTTTCCGGACATCTTCCGCTCGACGGTCGCCGCGGGCGAGCAGTCGGGCCGGCTCGACGGCGTGCTCGAGAAGCTCGCCGACTATGCCGAGGCGCGCGATGCGCTGAAGCAGAAGATCCTCGCGGCGCTCGCGTATCCGCTGCTGCTCTCGCTCGTCGCGGTCGCGGTCGTGACCGGCCTCCTGGCCTGGGTCGTGCCGCAGATCGTCGGCGTGTTCCAGAACCTGCAGCAGGAACTGCCATTCGCGACGCGCGCGCTGATCGCGCTGTCGGATTTCGTGCGTAGTTGGGGTTGGTTGCTGCTGCTCGTGATCGTGGTCGCGGTGATCGGCGCGCGCATCGCGCTGCGCTCGGAGCCACTGCGGCATCGGTGGCATGCATGGCTGTTGCGGCTGCCGCTGGTCGGGGGGCTCGTGCGCGCGGCCAACACCGCGCGCGCGACGCGCACGCTCGCGTTGCTCGCCGAAAGCGCGGTGCCGCTGCTCGACGCGCTCGGCATCGCGGCCGACGTGGTGCCGAACCTGCCGATGCGCGAGGCGCTGCGGCGCGCCGCGTTCAAGGTGCGCGAAGGCAGCCCGTTCTCGCGCGCGCTCGGCGAGAGCGGGCATTTCCCGCCGGTCGCGCTGCGCCTGGTCGCGAGCGGCGAGCGTTCAGGCCAGTTGCCGCGCATGCTCGGCGAAGCCGCCGCGCAGCAGCAACGCGAACTCGACCGCTGGCTCACCGCACTGACCTCGATCCTCGGCCCCGCCGTGATCCTCTTCGTCGGCGCGATCGTGCTGTTCATCGTGCTCGCGATCCTGCTGCCGATCTTCGACTTGAACCAGATGGTGAAGTAGCGGGGGCTAGGGACGAGGGGCTAGGGACGAGGGGCGAGGGACGAGGGGCGAGGGGCGAGGGGCGAGGGGCGAGGGGCGAGGGGCGAGGGGCGAGGGGCGAGGGGCGAGGGAAATCGTGGCGTCTTTCGTCAACTACAATTGCTGCTCTTGCAGTTCCCTCGCCCCTAGCCCCTAGCCCCTCCCCATGATCCGCTTCGAAAACGTGACCAAGCGCTACCAGGCCGGGCCCGATGCGCTGGCCGAAGTGAGCTTCGAGATCGAGGCGGGCGAGGTGGTGTTCGTCACGGGGCATTCGGGCGCCGGGAAGAGCACGCTGCTCAAGCTCGTGAGCCTCGCCGAGCGACCCACGCGCGGGCGCATCACGGTCAACCACCGCGAGCTCGGCCACGTGCGGCGGCGCGGTGTGCCGCAGCACCGGCGCGGGATCGGCATGGTGTTCCAGGACCATCGCCTGCTGATGGATCGCAGCGTGTTCGACAACGTCGCGTTGCCGCTGCTGATCTGCGGGACGCCGCGCGAGGAGGTCGGCAAGCGCGTGCGCGCAGCGCTCGACAAGGTCGGCCTGCTCGTGCGCGAGAAGTCCTTGCCCGCGACGCTGTCGACCGGCGAGCAGCAGCGTGTCGGGATCGCGCGCGCGATCGTCGGCAAGCCGCCGCTGATCATCGCCGACGAGCCGACGGGCAACCTCGATCCGCAGCTCTCGCTCGGCATCATGGACCTGTTCGTCGAGTTCGGTGCCGTGGGCACCACGGTGCTGATCGCGACGCATGACCTGCTGCTGCTCAAGCGCATGCAGAAGCGCGTGCTCGTGCTCGACCATGGCCGCATCGTCGACGACTTCCGCCCCGCGGCGAAGGTCCCCGCATGAGTCCGCAGGCCGAGCGTCATGCGCGCAAGCCGCCACCAGCGAAGAAGGACGCGCCCGCGCGTGCGCCACGTTCGCGCTTGCCGCTCGCCGCGCGCATCGGCGGCTGGCGCGACCAGCATTTCTTCAGCTTCTTCTCGAGCCTCGGCCGGCTCGCCGCGCGACCGTGGGCGAGTGCGCTGACCCTGCTCGTGCTCGGCTTCGCGCTCGCGCTGCCGTTGCTGTTCCTGCTCGCGTTCCAGAATGCGCGCGACCTCTCCGGCGGCATGCGCGCGGCGCGCGAGATCACCGTGTTCCTCGATCCCGGCCTCGATGCGCGCGCGGGCGAGGCGCTCGCGCAACGCCTGCGCGAGCGGCCCGACGTCGCCGGCGTGCTGCTGCGCACGCCCGACGAAGGCCTCGCCGAGTTCCGCCGGCTCTCGGGATACAACGACGCGCTCGACGCGTTGCGCGACAACCCGCTGCCGGCGGTGCTCGTCGTCACGCCCGCGGACGCCGGCGTCGGCGCGGCTGAACCACCGCTGCTCGCCGACCTGCGCGCCGAGGCCGCGGTCGACCTCGTGCAGTACGATGTCGAGTGGCGGCGCAAGCTGTCGGCGATCCTCGCGTTCGGCGCGCGCGTCGTCGTCGTGGTCGCCGCGCTGCTCGCGCTTGCAACCTTGCTCGTGATCGGCAATACGGTTCGAATGGACATCCAGTCGCGCTCGGAGGAGATAGCGGTGATGCAGCTGATCGGGGCTGGCGACGGGTTCGTGCGCCGCCCGTTCCTCTACGCGGGCTCCTGGTACGGCCTGTTCGGCAGCCTGCTCGCGCTCGCGCTCGTGCTCGCGGTCGAACTCGCGCTTGCGGGACCGCTCGCGCAACTGCTCGCGGGCTTCGGCAACCGCTACGAACCGCGCGGCATCGACCTCGCCACCGCGCTTTCGCTGGTCGGTGCGAGCACGCTGCTCGGCTGGATCGGCGCATGGATCGCGACCGCGCGGCATCTCGCCGCGGGCAGGCCAGGCGCATGAGCGAGGTATCGCTGACGCGCCACATCTCGAGCGACGAACCGCGCGTGCTCGTCGTCGACGGTTCGCGCGTGGTGCGCCAGCTGATCGAGCGCGTGCTCAAGGCCGAACTGCCGAACGCGGTCGTGGTCGGTTGCGGCAGCGGCGCGGATGCGGCTCGCGAGCTCGACGCGGGCGTGTTCGACCTCGTCACCACCTCGCTGCGCCTGCCCGACATGGACGGGCTCGAACTCGCGCGGCGCGCGCGCGAGTCTTCCAGCCAGGCCTACATCCCGATCGTCGTGGTCTCCGGCGACGTGCAGGAGCGCCTCGTCGCGCGCACGCTGTCGAGCCACGTGACCGACTATTTCGACAAGGCGCTCGGGTTCGATGCGCTCGCGACCTTCATCCGCGGTTACGTGCGCCCGATCGAACAGGTCAACGGTACCGTGCTCTACGTCGAGGACAGCCGCGTGGTCGCGCTCGCGACGCGGCGCATGATGGAGAAGTGCGGGTTCACGGTTAGCCACGTGGTCAGCGTCGAGGCCGCGATCGAGATCCTCGACGCCGCGCGCGCGGAGAACCGCGCGCCGGGCGCCGACCTCGTGCTGACCGACGTCAACCTCAAGGGCGAGCTCAGCGGCGGCGACCTGCTCGAGCGCATCCGCATGGGCTATGGCTATTCCAAGGGCGAGTTGCCAGTGCTCGTGATGACCGGTGACGACAACCCGGCCAACCAGGCCGCGCTGCTGCGCGCGGGTGCGAACGATCTCGTGCACAAGCCGATCGAGGAACGCCTGCTCGTGACCAAGCTGCAGTTCCAGTTGCGCGTGTCGCGCCGACTGCGCGGGCACGCCGGCGCGTGAGCGCGGAGCGGCTGCGCCTGCATCCGTCATGGACGGCGCGCGTCGGCGACCAGTTCGAGCAGCCGCGGATGCAGGCTCTGTCCGCCTTCCTGCGTGCGGAAAAGCAGGCAGGCAAGACGATCTATCCGCCCGGTGCGCGCATCTTCGCCGCGCTCGATGCGACGCCGTTCGAGCAGGTCAAGGTCGTGATCCTCGGCCAGGATCCCTACCATGGCCCGGGCCAGGCCCATGGCTTGTGCTTTTCGGTTCCGCCCGGTGTCGCGGTGCCGCCCTCGCTCGAGAACATCTTCAAGGAACTCGCGCGCGACCTCGGGCTCGCGCGACCCGATCACGGCTGCCTCGAGCCGTGGGCTCGGCAGGGGGTGCTCCTGCTCAATGCGGTGCTCACGGTCGAGCGCGGGCTGGCCGGCTCGCACCAGGGCAAGGGCTGGGAAGAATTCACCGATGCCTGCGTCGACGCGCTCAACCGCGGGCGCGAGCACCTCGTGTTCCTGCTCTGGGGCAGCTACGCGCAGGCCAAGGGTCGCCTGATCGACCGCGCGCGCCACCTCGTGCTGAAGGCGCCGCATCCCTCGCCGCTGTCGGCGCACCGCGGCTTCATCGGCTGCGGGCATTTTTCCCGTGCAAACGAGTACTTGCGGGACAAGGGGCGCGGGGCGGTCGACTGGCGGCTGCCGCCGGCGGCGGCGTTGGCGGCCGCCGAGCCGCCATCCGAACCCGGGGCCGGGTATTGAAAGTATTCACAATCAATGAGATACGATAAGCCCTGAAACAGTGTGTTGCGTATCACAGCGCTTCCGGAACTGAACTTTTCAGTACAATACCGGTCAGTTCAGTAACTGTTCCCGGCAGCCCGACCGGCAGGAACTCCCGCCGCGTTTAGCACTCAAAGGGAGCGAGTGCTAAAGTGGTCCACGCATCAGGAGGCTAGACGATGAGCAACACCTTGGTCGCGAGCAATTTCCCGGTCCCGAGCGCGATCGGCAGCCTCGATGCCTATGTCAACGCGGTCCATCAGATCCCGATGCTGACGGTCGACGAGGAGCAGGATCTCGCACGCCGCTACCTCGGCGAGAACGACCTCGATGCCGCCCGCCAGATGGTGCTCGCGCACCTGCGGTTCGTCGTCCACGTCGCGCGCGGCTACTCGGGCTACGGCCTGCAGGTCGGCGACCTGATCCAGGAAGGCAACATCGGCCTGATGAAGGCGGTCAAGCGCTTCGATCCGGACCATGGCGTGCGCCTGGTGTCGTTCGCGGTGCACTGGATCCGCGCCGAGATGCACGAGTTCATCCTGCGCAACTGGCGCATCGTGAAGGTGGCTACGACGAAGGCGCAGCGCAAGCTGTTCTTCAACCTGCGCAAGTCGAAGAAGCGCCTCGGCTGGATGAACGCGGAAGAGGTCAACACCGTCGCGCGCGAACTCGGCGTGCCGGCCGCGACCGTGCTCGAGATGGAAGCGCGCCTCAACGGCCGCGATGTCGCGTTCGACGCACCGACCGACACCGACGACGACGAGCGCCCGGCGCCCGCCGCGTTCCTCGTCGATCACGGCGCCGACCCGTACATGATGGTCGAGCACGACTCGGAAGAGGAGTCGAGCCTCGACACGCTGCAACGCGGCCTGGTCAAGCTCGACGAACGCTCGCGCGCGATCATCCAGCGCCGCTGGCTCAGCGACGACAACAAGGCGACGCTGCAGGAACTCGCCGACGAGTACGGCGTGTCGGCCGAACGCATCCGCCAGATCGAGGCGAATGCGATGAAGAAGATGCGGGCGTTGTTCGTGGCGTGATGCGCCAAGGACGAGGGACGAGGGACGAGGGACAAGGGACGAGGGACGAGGGGCCAGGGAACGGCATCAGGCAACCGACGTGAAGGAAATGGCGCCCCCCCTTGGGGGCGTCTGCATTTGTGCACCGGTCCATCGCTTCCCGCAGCCGCTCGCCCCTCGCCCCTCGCCCCTCGCCCCTCGCCCCTCGTCCCTAGCCCCTGCGCCTCACCGATACCCCGCCGCCTGCAACTCGAACAATTCCGCGTAGCGCCGGCCGGCGGCGAGCAATTCCTCGTGCGTGCCCGATTCCTCGATGCGGCCGCCTTCGAGCACGAGGATGCGGTCGGCCATGCGCACGGTCGAGAAGCGATGCGAGATCAGCACGGCGGTCTTGCCGCGCGAGAGTTCCTTGAAGCGTTCGAAGACCTGGAACTCCGAGCGCGCATCGAGCGCGGCAGTCGGTTCGTCGAGGATCAGCACGGCGGCGTCGCGCATGTACGCGCGCGCGATCGCGATCTTCTGCCACTCGCCCCCGGACAGTTCCACGCCGTCCTGGAAGCGCCGGCCGAGCACCTGTTCCCAGGCATTGGGCAATCGCTCGACCACCGCGTCCGCGAGGCTCTGCGCGGCCGCGTGTTCGATGCGCGCGCGGTCCTCGCGCGCGTCGATGCGGCCGACCGCGATGTTGTCGGCCGCGCTGAACGCATAGCGCACGAAATCCTGGAAGATCACGCCGATGTTCGCGCGCAGGTCCTCGAGGTCGTAGTCGCGCAGGTCCTGGCCGTCGAGCAGGATGCGGCCTTCGTCGGGGTCGTACAGCCGCGCGAGCAGCTTTACCAGCGTGGTCTTGCCGGCGCCGTTCTCGCCGACCAGCGCGAGCACCTCGCCCGCGCGCAACTCGAACGAGAGCTCGCGCACGGCCCAGCGTTGCGCGCCCGGGTAGCGGAAGCCGACCGCCTCGAAGCGGAAACCTTCGCGCACTGGCTGCGGGAACCGCAGCGCACCGGGCTTGGACACGATCTCGGGTTGCACATCGAAGAACGAGTAGAGGTCGTCGAGGTAGAGCGCCTGGCCCGCGAGCTGGGAAAAGCCGATCAGGAGGTTCTCGATGAGGTTGCGCAGGCGCCGGAACGAGCCCGAGAGGAACGTGAGATCGCCAATGCTGAAGTCCCCGCGCAGCGTGCGCCACGCGATCAACGCATACGCCGCGTAGTAGCCGAGCGTGCCGAGCGCCGCGAACACGCTGCCCCACAGCGCACGCCGCCGCGCGAGCACGCGGTTGGCCGCGTAGAAGCGTTCGGCGAGTTCGCGGTAGCGTTCGATCAGGAAGCGGTGCAGGCCGAAGATCTTCACTTCCTTCGCGCTTTCGACGCTCGCGCCGGTCTGGCGCAGATAGTCGAGCGCGCGCCGTTCCGGCGTCCATGCGTAGTTCAAGGTGTAGCTCTGCGCGTTGAAATGCGCTTCGCCGAGGAACGCGGGCACGAGCGCGACCACGAGCAATGCGATCAGCCACGGTGCGAACACGATGACGCCCGCGGCGAGGCTCGCGACCGTGACGAGGTCCTGCGCCTGGCCGAACAACTGGCCCATCAGCGCGCTGCGGCCCATCGTCTGCCGGCGCGCGCGGTCGAGGCGGTCCTGCATCTCGCTGTCCTCGAAGTCCTCGAGGTCGAGCGTCGCCGCATGCTCCATCAGGCGGATGCTGGTCGCGTTGGTGTACTTCTCCGACAGCAGCGCGTCGAGCAGCGACACCACGCGGCCGAGCAGGTCGGAGACGACCGCGAGGCCGAACTCGAGCGCGAGGAACAGCGCGAGATCGTCGAGTCGCCCGCTTGCGAATGCGGCGGGCAATGCGTCGACCACGAGGCCGCCCTGCACCAGCGCGACCACTTCGTCGATGATGAGCTTGCCGACGTAGAGCGTCAGCACCGGCAGCAGCGCGCGCAGCACGCGCAGCGCGAGGTTCGCGGCCAGCAGCGGCGGACTCGTGTGCCAGAGCTCGCGCAGGAAAGGCGGCAGGTTGCGCAACGCGCCGACGCGCTCGCGCAGGTTCTTCGGCTGCGGCGGCGGCGCCGCGCCGTGCGGCCCGCGCCCGGCCGGCGCCGCGCCCGGCGTGCTTCGCCCTCCCATGCTGTACTGGCGTGGCATCCGTCCTCCATGGCGCAGCGCCCGCGCCGCGAATGCAAAGCATCGCATGCGGATCCCTAACGCGCGTCGACTCGCGTGGCGATGTCGCCAGCGGGTGCGTTTCGACGGCGCGGGCTGCTGCGCTGCGTCCCGCGCGAACGGCAATGGATGCGCGTTCTCCCTGAGCGCAGGCCGAAGGCCGGAGTCGAAGGGCCCGATCGTCCCGGCAATGCGGCCGCACGCGTTCCGACTTCGCCGCGCCCTCTCGCGCCCGCGCGAACGGTCGAGTCGGCTCGCGCCCCGCCCGGAGCCGACGGCGCATGCGCTACCCTCGTGCAGATGGATGACGATGTACTCGAATTCGGCGAGTTCCGCTTCGTGCCGAAGGCGCGCGAACTCACGCGCGCCGGTGTCCCGGTCGAGCTGCCGCGGCGCAGCTTCGAATGCCTCGAATACCTCGTGCGCCACCGCGATCGCGCGGTCCATCGCGACGAACTCGTCGAGGCGGTGTTCAGGCGTCCGAACGTATCGGATGCGCAGCTCGGCCAGGTCGTGCTGCGCACGCGCCGCGCGCTCGACGACGACGGTGCGCTGCAGCGCGTGATCCGCACGGTACCGGGCCACGGCTATCGCTGGGTGGCGCCGGTCGACGTGGTCGCAGCCGATGCAGCGCCGGCCGCGGCGCCGCAACCGCGCGAAGTCGACCCCGATGCTGCACCACCCATGTCCGGCGTCGACACTGGGCGCACCGTGTCGATCCCGCGCCGCCGGGCCCGCGGCGTGCTCGTGCCGCTGGCGATCGCGTCGATGCTCGCCGCGGCGGTGCTCGCATGGATCGTCGATGCGCCGCGCGAGGTGCCCGCGCCATCACCCTCGGCGGCGACCGAGGTGCCGGCGCGCCTGCCCCCGAGCGGCTCGCCCGCGCCGACCGTGGTGCTGCCGCTCGCGGTCGATGGCCGTGGCGAGGACGGATGGATCCGGCTCGGTGCGATGGATCTCGTCGCCGAGCGGCTGCGCCAGTCCGGAATCGGCGTGCCGCCGAGCGAGGCCGTGCTCGGCCTGCTGCACGCAGCGGGCGTCGAAGGCGAGGATGCCGCTGCGCGCGCGCGTGACGTGTTCGACGCGTCGCTCGTCGTGCGCGGCCGCGCGGTGCGCGAGGGCGGTCGCTGGACAGTCGAACTCGCGGCGTTGCCGCGCGAGGGCATCGCGATCCCGGTGTCGTCGAGCTCGCCCGACGCGATGCAGGCGGCACGCGACGCGTCCGACCTGCTGCTCGCCGCACTCGGTCGCATCGCGCCGGACTTGGCCGAACGCGACCACGCGCTCGACGACGTGCTGCAACGCGCGCGCGCCGCGATGCTCGCGAACGAGCTCGACACCGCGCGCACGATCCTCGAATCGTCGCGCGAACTCGCTGCCGCGCCGGAGCAACTCGCGTATCGCCTCTCGCTCGTGGACTTCCGCGCCGGCCGACTCGACGCGACCGAGTCCGCGCTCGATGCGCTGCTGGACGGCAGCACGGCGCGCGCCGATCCGCGCTTTCGCGCGGACGTCCTGAGCGCGCGCGGCGCGACGCGCACGCGGCGTGGCGCGTTCGCCGAGGGCGGGCG
>JAEYZH010000142.1 GCA_023430685.1 Pseudomonadota bacterium
AGCGAACGCGTGCCGGTGCGCACCGGCGCGAGCGACGCGGCGCTGGTCGCGGTCGAAGGCCCGTTGCAGGCGGGCGACCAGGTCGTGGTCCGCGGCGCCGAACGCCTCGCGCCAGGCCAGAAGGTGCAGGCCGCCGCACGCGGCGACATCGTCGCCGGCGTCACCTCCACCGCCGCCCGCTCGCCGGGCGCCGCGCCATCCGGCACCGAGGGCTGACCGACCGGCGTCTTGATCGCCGAGAGCCAGGGAATGGAGAGCGAGCGACCAAGCGGTTGAAAGATCGAAACACGAAGGACGCGAAAAGCGCGAGGAAGAGCGGCTGCATCGCCCCCTGCGTGTCGTGCGCGTCCTTCGTTTTTCAGGCTTTTGCCGTCGGCAGCCCGAGCATGATCAGTCGGTGTGCACGCGATAGCAGGGGACGTAGTGCGAGCCCGGCAGCTTCATGCGCTGCTGCGCGACGAAGCTCGCGAGCAATTCGTCGAGCGCCTGCATGATGCCGCGGTCGCCGCGGATATCGAACGGTCCGTGCTGCTCGATCGCGCGCATGCCCTCGACCTTGACGTTGCCCGCGACGATGCCCGAGAACGCGCGGCGCAGGTCGGCCGCGAGCCGGTGCGGCGCCTGCGTGCGACGCAGGTCGAGCGCGGCCATCGCGGCGTGCGTGGGCACGAACGGCGACTGGAATTCGTGCTCTACGTTGAGCGACCAGTTGAAGAAGAACGCATCCTTGCTGTCGAGGCGATGGATGCGCACGCGATCGACGCCCTTGCGCACGATGCGCGAGACCTCGCGCGGATCGTCGACGACGACGTGGTAGTGCTTCGCGACGTCCTCGCCGAGCGCGAGGCGCAGGAAGCGGTCGATCTGCTCGAAGTAGGCCGCCGATTCTGCGGGACCCGTGAACACCAGCGGGAACGGCAGGCCGGCGTTGTCGGGATGCAGCAGGATACCGAGCAGGTAGAGGATTTCCTCCGCGGTACCGACGCCGCCCGGGAACACCACGATCGCATGCCCGATGCGCACGAACGCCTCGAGGCGCTTCTCGATGTCCGGCATGATCACGAGGTTGTTGACGATCGGGTTCGGCGACTCTGCCGCGATGATGCCGGGCTCGGTGATGCCGATGTAGCGGTTGTTGCGCCGCCGCTGCTTCGCGTGTGCGATCGTCGCGCCCTTCATCGGCCCCTTCATCGCGCCCGGGCCGCAGCCGGTCACGATGTCGAACGCGCGCAGGCCGAGTTCGTAGCCGACGCGCTTGGTGTATTCGTACTCGTTGCGCGAGATCGAATGCCCGCCCCAGCAGACCACGAGGTTGGGGTCCAGGTTCGGGCGCAGCACGCGCGCGTGGCGCAGGATCTCGAACACCGCATGCGTGATGCCGCTGGAGTCCTCGAGTTCGAACAGGCCGGCCTCGATCTGCGTCGACACGTAGACGATGTCGCGCACCACCGCGAACAGCAGTTCGTTGACGCCGCGGATGATGTGGCCGTCGACGAACGCCTCGGCCGGCGCGTGCGTGAGCTCGAGCTTGACGCCGCGGTCCTGCTGCAGGATCTGGATCTCGAAATCCGGATAGCGCTCGAGCAGCGCGCGCGCATCGTCCGTCATGCTGCCCTGGGTCAGCACCGCGAGCGCGCAGCGGCGCAGCAGGTCGTGCAGGCCGCCCGCGCCCGCGTCGCGCAGCCGCGCGACTTCCTGGCGCGACAGGATGTCGAGGCCGGCGACCGGCGAAATGCGCGCGCTGACGGTGGCCGGGCTGGTGCGGATCTGTTGCATGCGTGCTTCCCCGTGTGCCGCGCACCGGGGTGCGCATGGTCCAGAATCGCCAAACGATGGCGTCGTGGTCAAGCGTCCGTGCAAAAGCAAACGGCCGGCACGAGGCCGGCCGTTCGCCGAACGCAGCAGGCGCGTCAGAACGTGTAGCGCAAGGTCACCATCGCCGACCAGCGCGAAACGACGTTGGTCTTGATGTCGCGACCGGCGTCATACACGATGGTTCCACCCGGCTGGTAGTTGCCGTCGCGGTCGGTCGGCAGCGAGTAGATCGGCTTGCCGTCCGCATCGACGCCCTGGAAGTTCGCGAGCGTGCGGCCGTACGGGAATCCGACGTACTCCTGGTGGCCCCAGTCCTTGTTGAGCAGGTTCATGAGGTTGAAGATGTCGAGGCGCAGCTCGCCCTTGGCGCCGTCCGGGAAGAAGCCCGGCACTTCCTGGCGGAAGCTGAGGTCGACCTGGTTGATCCAGGCCGACTTCGCGCCGTTGCGGCCCGCGATTTCGCCCTGGTGGTCGCGCAGGTAGTCGTTGCCCGCGATGAAGTCGAAGAACTGCTGCTGCTGCGCGGCGGTGGTTTCCGGCGTGAACGAGACGTCGCCCACGTTCGGGATGTAGACGAGGTCGCGGCTGTAGGAGTCGCCGTTCATGTCGTTGCCGAACACCCAGCTGTACGGATTGCCGGTCTGGCCGTTGTAGAAGCCGGTCACCGCGGTCGTGTAGTCACCGAAGAACTTGTGCTCCCAGGTCAGCGAGGTGCTGAAGCGCTGGCGCACCGAACCGTTCGACGGCGATGCGACGTCCTCGTTCGGGTTCACCCACCAGTTGTTGGAGTAGTTCGACGAGGCCTGGCTCGAGGTACCCGGGTTCACTTCGCTCGCGCGGCCGAACGAGGCCGCCATGTTCGCCGACCAGCTGTCCGCGAACGGCTTGCGCAGCGACAGCGTGACGTTGTCCGAGCTGCCCTTGTCGGTGTTGCGCAGCAGGGTCACGTTGCCGGAGAAGCGGGGATCTGCGTTGAACCGGTTGCGGTTGCCCGACGGGCCGCCACGCGGATCGCGGTAGTACGTGTAGCGGCCATCCGGCAGCACGCCGGTCGGCGCCCCGATGTTGAGGTTCTCGTACAGGATGCCGTCTTCGACCGTGATGCGCTGGTACTCGGCCGAGAACACGGTTTCCCACCACGGCAGTTCGTGGTCGATCGCGATCGAGGCCTTCCAGACGGATGGCAGCTTGAAGTCCGGATCGATCGCGTCGACGGTCATCTGCGCATTTCCGCGCGGCGGCAGGTTCTGGTTGAACGGATCCGCGCTGAACGGCGGGAACGGCGTGCCAGGCGCGGGGATCACGCCGTCGTTGTTGCGTGCCGAGTAGGTGTCGGTGGTCAGGCCGTTGTTTTGGTACGGGTTGGTCATCCAGACCGTCGGCGGGTTCGACATGAACTTGCCGAAGCCACCGCGCAGCTGCGTCATGCGCGGGCCGCCGAGGTCCATGTTGAACGAGATGCGCGGCTGGAACAGCACCGCGTTGTCGATCGTCGAATCGTTGCGGACGCCGAACGCATCCTCGAACGCGGCGTTGTAGCGCGGCGTGTCGCCGGTCTTCGGGATGTCGATGCGCAGGCCGTACTGCACCGACAGCGCGTCGTTGACCTGCCAGGTGTCCTGTGCGAACAGGCCCCACTGCTTGTAGGTCCATTCGGCCGCGACGTCGTCGATCGTGAGGCCTTCCGCCGGCTGGTACAGGTCGAACTGGTTGTAGATGCCCTGTGCGAAGTTCTCGATGCCCCAGAACGTGTACGCGCCGAACTGGGTGCGGCCGAACAGGTTGTAGATCTCGTTCTGCTGGTAGTCGAAGCCGACCTTGAACGCATGCGACTCGAGGTTCCAGGTGCCGGCCGCGAACGCGTTCCAGGTCTTCACGTCGAGCACGTTGTAGTGCGAGAACTGGTCTTCGCCGAGGTTGACGGTCGGGCCGGTGCCGTCGTCGTTGAGGCGGATCACGACCTGCGGCTGCTGGTTCTCGGTCGTGCGCACCTGCTCGAACGAGCTGTGCGAGACCGAGGCCTCGGTCGAGAACGTGTCGGTCCAGTCACTGAACAGGTGCAGCACCGTGTTCTTGGTGTCGCTGTCCTTGTTGTACCAGAAGCTCGACAGGCCGACCGACGTCGCGTTGTTGCCCTGCACGATCGGCTGGTTCTCCTTCGTGCGCTGGAAGCTCAGGCTCGCGCGATGGCTGTCGTTGATGTTCCAGTCGAGCTTGGCCAGCAGGCGCTTGTCCTCGAGGTCCGCGCCCGCGTCGCCGAACGTGCCGGGCTTCAGGCCGAGGCCATTCGCGATGTCGATGATGCGGTTGAGGTCGCCCGGGGAGACGCGGTTCGACGTCGACGGACCATCGCCGAGGCTCTGGTCGAGGCCGTTCGCGGCGTCGGCGCCGAGCGCGGTCGTGGTTTCCTCTTCGTAACCGAGGAAGAAGAACAGCGTGTCCTTGATGATCGGGCCGCCGAGCGTGAGGCCGTAGGTGCGGTTGTGCTCGTAGCCGCGGTATTCGTAGAAGTCGTTGTCGCTGTCGAGCCAGCCGGCGTCACCGGTCAGGTCCTTCGCGTTGCGGTACGCGAAGTAGGCCGACCCGTGGAACTCGTTGGTGCCGCTCTTGGTGACCGCGTTGATGCTCGCGCCGACCGTGCTCGAGGAGACGTCGAAGTTCGCGGTCGAGAGGTTGTACTCGGCGATCGTGTCGACCGACACCGGCGAACCGATGTACGGCATGCCGTTGGAGTTCAGGCCGAACGGGTCGCCGACGTTGACGGAGTCGACGCTGATCGCGTTGTAGCGGCTGTTCTGGCCCATCGCGGACATCGAGCCGTCGCCGCGATCGCTGACGACGATGCGCGGATCGAGGCGCGCGATGTCCTGGATCGAACGGTTCGCCGACGGCGCGTTCTGCAGCTCGCGGCCCGACACGTTGGTGCTGAGGCCCTTGTTGTCGGGCTGGAACACCTGCGTCAGCGCGCTCGCGGTGACCGTGATGCCCTCGAGCGTGGTCGAGTCGATCGCGCCGGTCGCGAGGTCGAGCTTGGTCTCTTCGGCGAGCTTGAGGTAGACGTCGCTGCGCTCCGCGCTCTGGCCATCCTTTTCGGCCGTGACGAAGAACGGACCGCCGACGCGCAGGCCCTGCGCGACGTAGTGGCCGTTCGCGTCGGTCGTGACGGTCTTGGTCGTGCCCGACGGCACGTGCAGGATCTGCACGGTCGCGCCGGCGACCGGCTGGCCGCTCGCGTCGACGAGGCGTCCGCTCAGGGACGACGACGTGTTCTGCGCGAACGCGGTGGATGCGGCCAGCAGCGAGCCGATGACGAGCGGCAACAGGCGCATGCGAAGTGGCTTGTTCATGGGTGGAGGTCCCCTCAGGACGACGTCGAGATCGAAGTGCGCAAAAAAAACGCCGGACCGGCCCATCCCTGCAGGGATGCTTCGGTTCGGAGTGGGTCGCAGGCTGCCCGCCGTAGCGGCAGGGTCTCCGTCCGGAGTCCGCAGCCTTAACTACAGTTTAACAGCGTTGGATGACGAAAATGTAACAGGCGGGGTCGATCTTGCTGTGGCGCAGCATCAGGCCCCTGCGGCGAAATAGCGCGCCCGCTTCGCGGGCCGCAGCCGCGCGAGGTCCAGGCGCACTAGGCCGTCGACGCAGCCGCCGAACGCGGGGTCGACACCGAACGCAAG
Organism: Pseudomonadota bacterium; assembly: GCA_023430685.1. Classification (GTDB taxonomy): domain Bacteria; phylum Pseudomonadota; class Gammaproteobacteria; order Xanthomonadales; family Rhodanobacteraceae; genus Dokdonella_A. The sequence goes on from JAEYZH010000142.1 coordinate 5,493, forward strand.
GAAGCGCACCCCGTCGGGCTCGCACAGGTCCGCGTACTGCCGGTACAGCACCGGCAGGCGCGCGCCGAGCGCATCGAGGCGCTGGCGCAGCACGTCGAACCCCTCGTCGCGCGAACGCCCGCTCCACGCCGCCGCGGCGTCGCGAGCGACCGACGCGCTGATGACGAACGGATTGCGCGCGCACGCCAGGCCTTCGGAGCCGCCGAAGTAGTGCGCGTGGTAGTGCACGATCCACTCGCGTGCCTCGGCCGGCAGCGCGGCACTCAGGCTGACCGGCCCGAACAGGTGCGTGACCCCGGGCCTCGACTTGAGGTAGGCACCGATGCCCTGCCACAGGAGATCGAGGCTGCGCGAGCCCTGGTACGCGGGCGGCACGAAACTGCGCCCGAGTTCGACCGAGCTCGACAGCAGCGCGCGCGCCTCGGCCGCGAATTCGAACAGGCTCGCGGAGTACAGGCCCTCGATGCCGTGTTCGCGCAGTATCGGGCCGGCCTCGCCGAGCCGGTAGGCGCCTGCGATCGCGAGCGCCTCGTCGTCCCAGAGCACGAGGTGGCGGTAGATGAGGTCGTGGCGATCGAGGTCGCGGCGCGCGCCGGTGCCTTCACCGACGCGACGGAACGCGAGTTCGCGCAGCCGTCCGATCTCGCGCAGCGCGGGGCAATCGGCGCGTCCCTCGAGCAGGACGATCTGCTTGCCGTCGCGGGTGCGGCCGAGCGCCTCACCCGCGCGCACGGCGCGCCGCACCGCGCTCGGCGGTTCCGGATGCGCGACCGCGGTGGAAGTCCGGAACAGGGTCGGGCGCCGCCGCGCAAGGCGGTAGACATGCCGGCGCATGTGCCGCGCGACCTGCTCGGGATCATCGGCGAGACCCGTGAGCACCGCGCTCGGCACCTGTTCACCAACCTGCAGCCCGATGCGCGTGCGCGCGGCGCCGAACATCTCGCGCGCGAGCAGCAGCGGCGACAGTGGCCGTGCGAGCATCGACACACCGTAGAACACCGGCGAGTTGCGCGCGGCGATATGCACCGGCAACACCGGCGACGACGTGCGGGCCGCGAGCCGCGCGAAGCCCGGCGACCAGCCCGCGTCGCGCACGCCGCCCGCGCGCACTCGCGACACCTCGCCGGCCGGGAACACGATCAGCGCGTGTTCGCGTTCGAGCGCGCGATACGCCTCGCGCAGGCCCCCGATGCCGGAGCCGGCGCCGAACACCGGCAACGGCAGCAGCAGCGGCGCGAGCGCGCCGAGCCGCAGCAGCATGTCGTTCGCGAGCACCTTGACGTCGCGCCGTACCGAGCCGACGAGATCGATCAGCGCGAGTGCGTCGAGCGCACCGAGCGGGTGGTTCGCGACGATCACGACGCGCCCTTCGACCGGAATGTTCTCGCGATCGGTGTTGGCGACGCTGTAGCTGACTTCGAGGCGTTCTAGCGCGCGCTCGACGAAGCCGAAGCCGGTCGAGCCATCGAGGTCGCGCAGCGCGGCATTGATGCGTTCCTCGCAGGCGATCCGCCGCAGCAACGCGACCACCGGCTGGGCGAGGCTGCGCGCGCGGCCTTCGGCCAGGCGCGGGAACCGGTCATTGAAGCTCCGCTCTACGCTGATCAAGGCGCACCTCCGCTGATGCGGGGCACGCTAGCCGGCGTTTGTTACACGCGCATGGATCGGCGCGTCAGGCGGGCGGACGCAGGTAGGCGACGAGGCCGTCGAGGAACATCTGCACCGACAGCGCGACCAGCAGCATGCCCATCAGCCGTTCGAGCGCGGTCAGCACGCTGGAGCCGAGCCAGCGATAGAGATAGGTCGAGGACAGCAGGATCACCGCGGTCGCGAGCCAGGCGAGGAACAGCGCGATGCTCCAGTCGACCTCGCGCCCCGGATGGCTGTTCGCGAGCAGCATCACCGCGGCCATCGTCGAGGGCCCGGCCACCGCGGGAATCGCCATCGGCACGATGAACGGCTCGCCGTCGGCATCGCCGAAGATGCCGCGCTCGGGCGGGAAGATCATGCGGATGCCGATCAGGAACAGCACGATGCCGCCTGCGATGCCGACCGATTCCTGCTTGAGCTGGAGCAACGCGAGCAGGAAACGGCCGCCGAACAGGAAGCCGAACAGCACCACCAGCGCGATCAGCAGTTCGCGCACGAGCACGCGCTGGCGCCGCCCCGGCGCGACGTTGCGCAACAGGCTCAGGAACAGCGGGATGTTCCCGAGCGGATCCATGATCAGGAACAGCAGGATGCCCGCCGACAGCGTACTCATCGCCCTTTCCCCGTGGATGTCGCGCGTGTTGCGGTTGCGCCGGTCGCGCGGCGCCTTCGAGGCGCCTCGTTCACGCGCCGCGCAGGTCCAGTATCCGCCCGCGCAGGCCGTGGCCGGAAGCGAGCAGCGCCACCACCGCGGCAGCCGCATGCGCCGGATCCGGCTGCGCCATCGTGTCCTCGCCATAGTACGCCGCGCGCCGCAACGCGGTGCGCATCGGGCCCGGCAGGATCGCGTGGGTGCGCACGCTCGAGTGCTCGGTTTCCTCGTGCACGATCGAGGCGAGTCCGCGCAGGGCGTGCTTGGCGACGCCGTAGCCGCCCCAGAACGCGCGCGACACGCGCTCGAGGTCGTCGAGCACGAACACGATCGCGGCATCGGCGGCCGCGCTCAGCAGCGGCATGCACGCGCCGGTCATCAGGAACGGCGCGGTCACGTTGACGTGCTGCGCGCGCGCCCACTCCTCGGGCTTCTGCTGGTCGAACGGCTGCAGCGTGTCGAAGTGCGCGGCCGCGTGCACGAGCCCGTCGAGGCGGCCGAACTCGCGCTCGATCGTCGCCGCGAGGTCGGCATGGTCCTTCGGCGTCGCGCCGAGCAGGTCCATCGGATAGATCGCGGGCATCGGCGCGCCGAGCGCGACGATCTCGTCATAGAG
>JAEYZH010000190.1 GCA_023430685.1 Pseudomonadota bacterium
TTCCCACGGCCTTTCCCAAAATTGCCTACGATGATGTTCCCTTCTATCGTCGCCGCGCCACCTTCAACCGCAACCCCGCCAGCCTCGAACTCACCTTTTCCTCGAGTGATCGTGAAACCACGTATGACCATATTGCGTGTGGATCCCAAGACGTGCACCGCTGGCCCGAGGTAAGTGGCATCGATCGTTGTGTACTGCGGGCCACTCTCGCTCTCGATTGTGATGTCCAGGCCTTTGACCTTGATTGTCTCTAAGTAGACGCCCGGGGCAACCAACACGATGTCGCCATTGGATGAAGCGTCGACTGCATGCTGAATGGCTGGGTAGTCAGCGGGTACGTGGCGGGTTGCCGCGATGGTGGAAAACGGAATCGCCGACAGCCAGACAGCAGCCAAGGTGGGTGACGCGCGATTCATGTGTAAGACCCTGAAGGAAAGAGCGGGCAGTATCATCCGAAGCCTGCAGGCAGACTAGCCATAGCGCCTCTTAGGCGGTCGGGGAAGCGGCAGTTCTATCTGCCGTCATCGCGATCACCGGAATTGTGCGCGACGCTTGGGCTGCAAGATCCGCGCCGCGCGCCCGCGGCCACGAGAATCAGCATCGCCGCATCCGAGACGTACTCCGCTTGCGTATGCCCTCACGCATCGACGATTCGGGTGCCCTCCTTTATGTCGCCATTCTCGCGCGAGTGCCCTGGTAGCGAATTTGCCGCATACAAGCGAGTCGCCGACTACGGCATTCGCTACACGGCAGCGACGGCGGCGTGTTCCGCTATCGCCTGTACACTGGCGACGGCATCTTCGACGACGGCTTCGAGTCGATCGTCGACTGAGTGGCGCCGCGTGCATGGGCTGCATCGGCGCGTGTGCGGCGCTGACGCGGAGTCCTGCATGAAACCTGGCCACATCGTGATCCTCGGCGGCACCGGCTTCGTCGGCCGCCACCTGGTGCCACGGCTGCAGCGCGACGGGCACCGCATCACGGTGCTGTCGCGCAATCGCGACACGCACCGTGAACTGTCGGTGCTGCCCGGCGTGCGCGTGGTCAATGCGGACGTGCATGATCCGGTCGCGTTGCGCGCTCGCCTCGAGGGCGCGGACGCGGCGATCAACCTCATCGGCATCCTCAACGAACGCGGCAGCGACGGCAGCGGTTTCCGCAAGGCCCATGTCGAGCTCACGCGCAGCCTGGTCGAATCGTGCATCGCGACCGGCGTGCCGCGGCTGCTGCAGATGAGTGCGCTGCGCGCGGGGGAAGGCGCGAGCCATTACCTGAGGACGCGCGGCGAGGCGGACCGCATCGTGCAGGCCTCGCCGCTCGCGTGGACGATCTTCCGCCCGTCGGTGATTTTCGGTCCGGGCGACGGGCTGTTCTTCCGCTTCGCTTCGCTGCTGCGCATCGCGCCGGTACTGCCGCTCGCGCGCGCGGGCGCGATGTTCCAGCCGGTCTACGTCGGCGACGTGGCCGAGGCGTTCGCGCGCGCGCTCGTGCATCCGCGCACCGCTGGCCAGGTGTTCGAGCTCGGCGGGCCGCGCTCGATCGCGCTCGGCGAACTCGTGCGCTGGACCGCGCGCATGACCGGCCGGCGGCGCTGGATCATCGGATTGCCGGACCCGCTCGGCGCGCTGCAGGCGCGCGTCGGCGAATGGCTGCCGGGCAAGCCGATCTCGCGCGACAACTTCCGCTCGCTCGGCACGGATTCGATCGCGCGCAGCGATGGCCTCGGCGCGCTCGGGATCGTCGCGACGCCGATGGAGGTGGTGGTGCCGCGATTGCTCGGCGAGGCGACCTGAGGAGCCATCGGGCTCCAGTGTTCGGCTTGCGCGCAGCGCGCAGCCGGCTCGACGCCACCTGGGGGAAGAGTGCCGGCCGACCTTCGGTCGTCCAGCCTACGAGAGCAGATCCGCCGCCACGTAGCCTGGACGCGCGCAGCACGGCCGGCTCGTTGCTGGGGCGGCGCAGTGCGCCGGGCCCACAGTTGGTCGTACAGCCTGGGAGAACAATTCGAGTCGAGCGGAGACGGGCGCGTACAGGCGGGCTATTGCCCCACGATTTCCGGCCGCATCGGTCCGAGCAATGCGAGCAGGCGCTGCTGCAAGGGTTTCGGCACCGCGAGCCCGTCCATCGCGGCGACCAGGTCGGTGACGAAGCGGTCGAAATCCTCGTCGGTGAGGTTCATGCCGCTGTGTGCTTCTTCCATCGTGCGGCCGGTGTATTCGCACGGTCCGCCGCTCGCGGCACAGATCTGCTCGACCAGCAGGCGGCGCAGGTCCGGGAGATCGGTGGTCTCGAAGAACAGGTTGATGTGCGGGTCCGCGTGCACGATCGCGAGCGTCGCGTCGACGACGCGTTCGATGCCGGCGGTTCCGCCGAGGTCGTCGTAGAGCAGCGTGGCGGCCGCCGCGGGCGCGTTCGATGCCGGCCCCTGCTCGCGCGTCCGCGGCGCGTTCGCGCATGCGCTTGCAAGCAGAAGCGGCAGCAGCATCGTTGCGAAGGTCGCCGTGCGCATCGCCATCCCTCCCCCGTGATCGCTGGCACAATGCCCGCACGCAACAGGGTACGCCCAAACGATGGAGATCTACCTGGTCGGCGGCGCGGTCCGCGACAAGCTGCTCGGCCTCGAGGTCGTCGACCGCGACCATGTCGTCGTCGGCGCGCGTCCCGAGGACCTCGTCGCACTCGGTTATCGGCCGGTCGGCAAGGATTTCCCGGTGTTCCTGCATCCGGGCAGCGCCGAGGAGTACGCGCTTGCGCGCACCGAGCGCAAGACCGGTCGCGGCTACCACGGCTTCGCGTTCCAGGCCGATCCCTCGGTCACGCTGGAGCAGGACCTCGAGCGGCGCGACCTCACGATCAATGCGATGGCGGAGGCCGCGGACGGCGCGATCGTCGACCCGTTCGGCGGCCGCGCGGATCTCGAGGCGCGCGTGCTGCGGCATGTCTCGCCCGCGTTCGCGGAGGACCCGGTGCGCGTGCTGCGCGTTGCGCGTTTCGCGGCGCGCTTCGCTCCGCTCGGGTTCACGATCGCGCAGGAGACGATCGCGCTGATGCGGCGCATGGTCGAGGACGGCGAGGTCGACCACCTCGTGCCCGAGCGCGTGTGGGCGGAGACGCGGCGCGCGCTCGGCGAGCGCTCGCCCTCGGCGTTCGTGCGCGCATTGCGCGCATGCGGCGCGCTCGCGGTCGTGTTTCCCGAGGTCGACGCGCTGTACGGGGTGCCGCAGCGCGCCGAATACCACCCGGAGGTCGACACCGGCGTGCATGTCGAGATGGTGCTGGACATGGCCGCGCGGCTCGCGCCGGGCGACGACCTCGTCGGCTGGTGCGCGCTCACGCACGACCTCGGCAAGGCGCTGACGCCCGCGGACGAATTGCCGCGTCATGTGCGCCACGAACACAATGGCGTCGCGCCGCTGCGTGAGCTCAATGAACGACTGCGCGTGCCGGCCGAGCATGCGGCACTGTCGGTGCTGGTGTGCCGACACCATCTCGAGGCGCATCGCGCGCTCGAACTGCGACCGAGGACCGTGCTCGAACTGCTCGAGCGGCTCGATGCGTTCCGCCGACCCGAACGCGTGCGGCGGTTCCTGCTCGCGTGCGAGGCAGACAAGCGCGGCCGCCTCGGCCACGAGGACGCCGCCTATCCGCAGGCGACGTTCATTGCCGCGGCGCACGCGGCCGCGCGTGCGATCGATGCCTCGGCGTTCATCGCGCGCGGATTGCAGGGCCCTGCGATCGGAGACGCGATGCGCGATGCGCGCGTTCGCGCGATCGCAGCGTTGCCGCGCGATCTCGCGTAGGAGCGCACCCTGTGCGCGATCGCGGGAATCCGAATACCCGCGGATAACCGGTTTCCTGCGCGGATCGCCCACAGGGTGGGCTCCTACGGCACCGGTTCGTAGGAGCGCACCCTGTGCGCGATCGCGCGAATCCGAATACCCGCGAATAACCGGTTTCCTGCGCGGATCGCCC
>JAEYZH010000202.1 GCA_023430685.1 Pseudomonadota bacterium
GATGCAGGCCGAGCGCAGGCCCTGCGCCATCGAGCGGCGTGATCGGCAGCAATGCCGAGCGCGGGATCGCGAGTCCGCGGCGGCGGTTCGCGTAAAGCGCGTACTCGGCGTCCGAACGCGGAACCACGAGGTTGTGCCCGTCGTTGCCGCCGAGCAGGAACACGCAGACGAGCGCCTTGAAGTCGTCACCCGCAGGTGCGGACTGCGCCCATGCGGCGTTCAGCAGCGACAGGCTGCGCGGCGCGGCGAAGAACGCCGAGCCCCCTGCGAGCGCGGCGAGGCTGCGGCGCAGGAAGTCGCGGCGCGCGGAGGAGGAGGAAGTGTCGCGGGTCATCGTAGTGTCCTCAGCGCTGCACGGCGTATTCGGGGGAAGCGGCGACCAGGTACAGCGCGTTCTGCACGCGCAGCAGGGTCTCGTCGGCGTCGATCGCGAGCAGGCGCGCGCGGATGCGTTGGCGCAGCGGCGTCGACATGGCCCCCCCGAGGAGCAACACGTCGAAGCGCTCGAGCAATTGCTCGAGTGAGCCCGTCGGCGCCTCCTCTGCCCCCGGCAACGGACGGATGAGGTCTTCCCAACGCTCGAGCGCGATCACGCGCACGCGCGGGTCGAGTTGGTCCATCGGTCCGCCGCGATAGCCCCAGTAGACGCGGCCCGCGAAGTCGTTGCTCATGTGGATCGCAAAGTTCGCGGTGATCACCTGCATCTCCGGCGCGACGAGTCCCTCCAGCGCGAGCGGCCCCGCGGGCACGTGGTCGGGGGCGAAGAAGTTGAACACCGACGGCGAGAACAGCGGCGACTGGTTGTAGCGCTCGTGGATGTCGAGATCCTCGAGCATGAGTTCATCGTCCTTCCACGACACCTCGAACGCGCGCCAGAGCTGGGTCAGCCTCAACAGCGGCTCGCGCAGCTTGCCGAAGGTGTCGGGCATCGCCACATGCCCGCCGCGCGCTTCGGGGTCGAGCAGGATCGCGCGCACGACCGCGCCCAGGTTGCCGCGCACGCCGTCACCGTCATCGGCGAACACCGCCGCCACGCGCGCGACGTAGGCCGGCGAAGGGTTGCTGCTCACGAGGCGCTGGATCAGCTGCCGGCCGATGAACGGGCCGACATTCGGATGGTTGGCGAGGTGGTCGAGCGCGGCCTCGAGCTCCGGTCGCGCGTCGCGTCCGGCCGGAAGCTGCACGCCGTCGAACAACGCCTTCACGTCGCGGTCGTGGTAGGCCTCGAACGGCACCATCTCGTGCTCGGTGCTGCAGGTGAAGTTCTCCTGCTCGAACGGGTCGGGCGGGCACTGCTGTCCCTGGCCGCAGTGGCAGGCCCAGCCCGTGAACACGCGCGCGAGGCCGCGCACGACGTCGCCGTCGTAGGTCGGCACGGTCGCCCCGCCGGCCACGATCGGCGTGCCGTCCGGATGCAGCTTCACGAGCCCGATCGAGAACAGCTGCATGACCTCGCGCGCATAGTTCTCGTCGGACTGGATGTTGTTGGCGGGGTCGGGTTTCCTGTTGCGGTACATGCTGAGGTAGCGGCCCATCGCGGGACTTAGCGTCACGTCCTCGAGCAGTTGCCGGTAGCTGCCGAACGCATTGCGCGCGAGGATGTCGTAATAGGCGCCGAGCGCGAGCCCATCGTTGGCGAGGCCATTGCCGCGCTCGGACACCACGAAGATCTCGCTGAGCGCGAATGCGACGCGCTGGCGCAACTGGTCGTGCGCGCCGAGCACGTCGACGAACCACGCCTGCCGAAAGCGATGGAACGGCAGCGGTCGTAGCGGATCGCCGGTGCCCTCCGCGGCGCGCATGCGCGGCAACACGTACGAGGCCGGCCACGCCTGCTGCTCGTCGAGCCAGGCGTCGTAGCCGAGCGCGACGAGCCGGTCGAGGTCGGCGTCGGACGCGCCGAATGTCGCCTGCGCGAGGAAGCGACTCGCCTCTGCCCGGTTCGGCGGCTGGTCGAGCGGGCGCTCGAAGCCGTTGAGGAAGATCCGCTCGGCGCCATCGCCGAGCGCCGCCGCGGGCGCAGCCGCGGGCAGCAGCACGAGCGCGCACGCCATCACGCGGGCCACGAGGCCCGGCATCGGTCCAGCCATGAACATTCCCCCGTCGACCCTTTGGTCATGCAGACGCAGGCCGACGGGAATTCCTATCATCGGGACCTGCGTTGCGACAGGACGCGCACAGCGTGGAGTCGCTCGCCGCACCTATACTGCGCCGGGCCGAAGGGAATGCAGCGAGCCGTGATACTCGGAATTCCGCGAGGTTTCGCGCCGGACCAGGCCGAACGGCAGCTGCCGGACGTCGCCTCGGCGCGCGCGCTGCTCGGCGCGCAGGCACCGATCGACGTGCTGCTGGCGGAACGTGCGCTCGCTTGGTCGAGCCTGCTCGATGCGCCGGGTACCGCGCTGTTCACGCGCACGGCCGACGCCGTGCGCCTCGCCTGTGCCCGGCTCGCGCTGCGGCACGGGCGGCTCGGCAGCGACTTCCATGCGTACCACAACGAAGGCCACGTGCTCGAGATTTGCGGCGACCGCATCGATCGCCTCGTCGCGAACCAGGGACTGGCGCGCGTCACGTTGCGCGACGGCTGCGCGCTGATGCTGTTCGCCGCGGGCCACGACCTGCGCCAGCGCGAGGCCCCGCACCTGTACGCAGGCGTCGGGGCGAACGAGCGCGCGAGCATCGAGGAAACCCAGCGCATCCTCGACGCGGCCGGTTTTTCGCGCACGCACGATGCGGACCTCTACCTCGCACTCGAACTCATGATCGCGGGCAGCACGTTCGACGCGAGACCTCCGCCCGGCGGATATCTCTACAACGCGGCCGATCTGGTCCAGAGCGGCGGTGCGCTCGCGGCCAAGCTCGATCTCGCGCTCGATGCGTATCGACCGGGCTGGCGTTCGGATCCAGCGATCGCGCATGGCCACGAACTCGCGCTGCTGGCCGCCGACCTCGATACGGCGAACGTGTCCGAACCGTTCGCGACCTTCGCACGCACCGCCGAGAACCTCTGCCGTGAACGCGAGATGCTCGCGGGCCGCTCGCTCGCCGCGGGCGAAAGCGCGCTGCCGGTGCTCGGCTTCCTGACCGATGGCCAGGAACGCTTCTTCTTCGAACTCCATCGCTTCCATTCGGAACCTGGCCGCGCGACGTTCGAGGCCGGCAAGCAGGCCAATGCACCCAGGCTCCGGGCGCTGGCAGCGGGCCTGCGCGCGCGCTTTGCGCAAAGGGGTGCGCCGGAAACCGGCGAGCAGGTGATCGCGGCGTATCGGGCGACCCTGGCCGAGTTGCTGGCGCGGGGTTGACGCCCGAGGCGGAATTCGGTGCGTCCCTGCACCCGGTGGCGCCGTGCGCATCCCGCACGCCCCCACAACTCCGACGCCCGCATTGTCACCCGCGATTGCTGCAAGGCCGTGACGGCCAGGCGACCCGTGAAAAAAAGAAGGGGCGCCGTTCGCACGGCGCCCCCGGTTCCGCCCCGATCGAATCCGGGATCAGCGCACGATGCCGTGGGTCCAGCCCGCGGTCCAGTCGTCGTTCGCGTCGCGGAACGCGCCGATGTACGGCGCGGCGGTGAAGAACGCATCGTCGGTGACGAGGCCGCCGTTGCGCAGCGGCGAACCGGCGCTCGGCAGGAAGCCATCGAGCTGCGCGTTGCCGCTGTCGTTGCCGTCGCCACCGTCGAACAGCGCCTGCGCGCGGCCGGCCGTGCCGTTGCTGCCATCGGCGACGTTCGTGCTGCAGTCGAGCCAGGCGTGCTCGAGCGTCAACCCGGCGCCGACGATCGCGCCGGTAGCGGCGTGGTCGACGAGCAGGCAGGCCTTGCCGTCCTTGTTGAAACCGCTGACGACGATGTTGCTGAGGTGGCCGCCCGTGCCTTCCTTGAGATGCAGGCCGTTGCCGCCGCCGGCGCCGTTGCCGATCAGGGTCACGTTCGACCAGCTCGGGGTCGAGCGCGGGATCGCGTCGTGGTTGTCGGCCTGGTTCGAGGCTTCGAACCCGTTGTCGTTGCCGAGCGCGAGCGATTCGGGCGCCCACTTCGCATACGCGAACTGCACCTTGCCGCTCCAGCCCTCATCCCAGTCGAACGCGTCGTCGCCGCCTTCATAGGAAATCAGGTTCTTCGCGTTGACGGTGCCGCCGAACCATTCGAAGCCATCGTCCTTGCCGCGGTAGGACTGCAGGTGCTCGAGCACGGTGCCGTTGCCGACCGCCTGGAACGTGAATGCGTTGACCTCCCGGCCTTCGGTGAACACGAAGCCCGCGTAGCGCGACTGCACGTAGCGAAGGCTGCCCGAGCTGTCGTTCGGGTCGTCGCCCCCGTAGCGCAGGTCCGGATTGAATTCGCTGCGGCAATCGAACGGCGCGGCCGGGCACTTGTTGTCGGGCGCATTGCCCGACAGCACGATGCCGCCCCAGTCGCCGGGCGCCGGCGTCTGGCCGAGGTGGCCATCGCGCGGGCTCGTGAACACGATCGGCGCGTACGGCGTGCCGTTCGCGTACACCTTCGAACCCGGGTTGACGTAGAAGTAATCGGCGCTGTCGCCGCTGCCGGTGATCAGCGTACCCGGCTCGATCGTCACGGTCGAGCTGTTCGCATTGTCGCCCCCTACGGTCACGAGGCCTTCGAGCTGCCAGGTGATGTCGTTGGTCAGCGTGATTTCGCGCGTGATCGCACCGGTCAGCACGCAGCTGCGCGGCAGGGTGCCGGCACTGCTGCCGGCGGGGCAGCCGGTGAATTCGGCCTTGTACGCGCAGCCCGTCGCTTCGGCGGTGACGACGTTCTGCAGCGGGTTGATCGTCCAGGTCATCGGCTCGAAGCCCGTGCTCGCGTCCGGCGTCACCGTGACCCTGCCCTTGGTGCAGCTCGCGAACTCGACCTCGATGCTGCCGAAACGCGTCTGCACCGGCGTCTCGGTACCGGGACCGTTGAAGGTTCCGCCTTCGAGCATGAACAGGTCGGCGCTCGCAGCGAACTCGAACTCGCCGAGCAGAGGCGAAGCGGTGACCCAGATCGGGTTGCCTTCGCCATCGTAGAGGTAGCCGGACAGGTACAGCGTCTTGTTGCCGTTCGGCATCGTCAGCACGTCGAACACCCAGCCGCGCGCGGAAGCCGGATGCGACAGGTCCGCCCAGCCGCCATCGAACGCATCGGACAGGGTCAGCGCGGCATGCGCCTGACCGGCCGCGAGTGCGCCGACGAGCGCACCGCAAAGGACCTGCTTGTACAAGGAACTCATCGGGAAACCCCTCGATTGGAAGACGGGACACACGCCCGCACCCTGCAGGTCGCGCGTGAATCGCCACGCTAGTGATCGCATGTGACGCGGCGGTCGCAGCCGGATTTCAGCGATGTGTCAGCCGCGCTGCGGCGGTTCGGCGAGAGTCGCAACCAGGCGACTGGAACGCGAAGCACGCAAGGGAAGACGCCCTGTCGGAGGGTGCGTACCGATCGTCCCTGCACTGAAAGCCGGCGTCGAAGCCTGCAGTCGCGGGCACGCGGTCCGGCGCACGACCGGAATTCCCCGTTCGACGCGCTCCGCCCGACGTTCCCGTGCGCAGCACGTGATCCGCATTTTCTTGTTCGTGTGCTTAGTGTTTCGATGATCGCGCGCCGTGCGGCCGCAACGGGCGGACGCACCGGCTGTCCTTCATCGCCTTCGCGATCCGGTCGTCGGACGCTTCACCGGACCCGAACGCACACGGCCTCAGGGATCCGACGGCCGCCACTCGAGGCTGAACATCGCCTCGCGGCCCTTGCGGTATTCGCGCGTCGGCAGGCCGCCCTGGGTGTAGCGGACCTCGGGGTCGAGCAGGTTGCGCAGGCGCAGCGTCCAGTTCCATCCGGCCGCGAAGCGGTGGCGGAACTGGAAATCGAGCGCGTTGAACGCTTCCTCGTAGATGTCGGGCTGTCCCTGCACGCCGACCTCGGAGATGCGCCGCCCGGAACGGTTGAACAGGAGGTTCGCGTCGAAGCGGTCGCCCGGGTCGTCGTAACCCAGCTGCAGGTTGACGACGTAAGGCGACTGGCCCTGCATCGCGCGCGACAGGTTGGTCTGGTAGCTCGCGCTCCCCGCATCGAGCTCGACGTTCGACTCGATGCGCGCGTAGTTGAACCCGAGGTCGAATGCATCGAGGCCGACGAAGCCAAGTCCCTTGTAGGCATCGAACTCGACGCCATAGTTGTGCGCGCTGGCCGCGTTGGCGAAGCTCAACAACGGCGTCGACCCGGGCAGGCGCAGGCGTTCGATCGGGTTCTCGAACTTCTTGTCGAACGCGCCGACCGAGAGGCTGTCCGAATCGGAGAAGTAGTACTCCCAGCGCAGGTCGACGTTGCGGATGCGCGTGTCCTCGAGGTCGGGATTGCCGATCGTGTCGATGTCGAGTTCGGGATCGGTGTACGGCGCGCGCGACAGCTCGCGGAAATCCGGTCGCGCGAGCGTGCGACTGAAGCCCGCACGCCATTGCGCATTCTCGTTCTGGATCCAGGTGAACGAGGCGGCCGGCAGCCATTCGCTGCTGCGGTCGCTCGCGACCAGCGGCGGCGCGTCCGGGTTGACGACACTGAACGTGGTCACCTCCTGCTCGTTCCTTTCGTGCCGCGCGCCGAGCGCGAAGCGCAGATTGCCGCGGAAGTTGTAGTCGAAATTGAAGTAGGTCGACTCCAGCGTCTGGGAAGCGAGGTAGTTGTCGGTCGCACGCGTGGTCTCGCGCAGCACGAAGCCGTCCGGGCGGATGTTGCCTTCGGACAGGATGTGGTCGATCGGCAGCGTCCAGAAACCGGGTTCGGACGGCAGCGGCGAGCCCGGCGCGAGCTCGAACGCGAAACTGCGGATCGATGCTTCGCGATCACGCACGCTGCGGCCGGCACCGGCGGACAACGACAGCGTGGATCCGTCGTCGAACGAGAACGGCAGCATCGCCTTGAGCTGCAGGTTGCGCTGTTCGTCCTCGAGGTCGCCGAACGCGGTCGAATTGGAATCGGAGCGATGCGAGAACTCGAGCGCGTCGCCCGCGTAGTCGTAGCGCCAGCGCCGCGTGCCGGGCTCTTCGCGGCCGGCCGTCGCGCGCGTGACCTGCCAGTCGAACTCGAGGTCGTGCAGCGACGGCCACACGTGGTGGCCGCCGAGCTGGTCGGCGCGCAGCTGGTTCTCGGTCCAGCGCTGCTCGTGGAAACGCGATTCGACGCTGTCGCTGACACCGTCGCTGATGCGCGCGCGGTCCGCGCTCTGGCGCAGCAGCATGCTGGTCAGGCTGAGGCGATGGTTCATGCCGATGTCGAGCCCGAGGCCGGTGAAGAAGCTGAAATCGACGTCACGCTGGGTCGTGTCGATGTCGAGCGCGGCGATCTCGTTCAGGCCGCTGTTGCTCGCCGCGTAAGTGTGGCGCTTCTCTTCGATGGTGTTCCACGATTGCTGGTAGCGCGTCGAGGCGATCACGCCGAGGCGCACGTCCTCGGCGAGTTCGAAGCCGTTGCCGACGCCGATCGAAAACCCGCTGTCGGGACCGATCCTGCGTTCGTCGATGCCGTAGCCGGGTTTGGCCAGGCCCTGGCCGTAGGCCTGCAATTCGGCCGGCGTCGCGCCATTCGGGTTCGCGGGCGATTGCGGGCGCAGGAAGCGGCCGCCCGCGATCGCGTTCGCGAGGCCCGCGGGCATCTCGCGACCGCCGTCGTCGCGCCCGGTCCAGTCCCTGTCGCCGCCGTCGTAGCGCAGTCCGTCCCCGAAGGTGGTGCCATCGGACCAGCCGAGCGTGCCCTTCGCGCGGAAGAAGAACCTCGTCGGCACCTCGCGCGTGCGCAACACCACGCTGCCGCCGCCGAACTCGCCGGGTAATCCTGGGCCGTAGGACTTCTGCACGATCACGCCGTCGAGCAGCTCCGTCGGGAACAGGTCGAGCGGGACGACGCGCCGCGTGTAGTCCGGGCTCGGGATCGGCGCACCGTTCAGCAGCACGTTCGAATAGCGCTCGCCGAGGCCACGCACGTAGATGTACTTGCCGTCGACGACCGTGAGTCCGGTCACGCGCTTGAGCGTCGCGGCGACGTCCGAGTCGCCGGTTCGCGCGATCTGCTCGGCGCCGAGCGCCTCGGTCACGTTCGCCGCGATGCGCCGCTCGTCGAGATAGAGCGTGCGGTCGCCGGTCTGGTAGGTGCCTTGCACGGTCACGCCGGACAGCTCGCTGATCCCGGCATCTGCAGGCGCCGCACCGGTGCGCCCGGGATCGACCGGATTCTGTGCTTCTTCAGGCAACGGCGCCGCGGGGATCGGCGCATCGTCCGGCAGCGGCGCTGCGGGGATCGGCGCATCGTCCGGCAGCGGCGCTGCCGGAATGGGCTCGTCCCCGACCTGCGGCGCGCCCGCACGCGCGGGCGCGGGGACGGTGATCGCGAGGCAGCAAGCGATCGCAACACTCAGGGCGGTGGCACGCAGGTCGGAACTTCGCACGGGCTCGATCCATTCGGGAAACGGCTTCCCCTTGCGGGAAACCGCGGATCGTGACGCCGCTTGTTTACGGGATCGTGACGGGTGCTGCGCACCCGCTCGGCGACGCACCCATGCAGGCCCTACAATAGGCTGCTTTGCAGCCGACGCAGCCCACGTGAAACATTCATTGCAAACCCTGGTCGACGCCGCGATCGGCGCGCTGCGCGCGGACGGCACCCTGCCGCCCGGCGAGGCGCCGACGTTCGTGATCGAGCGCACCAAGAACCGCGACCATGGCGATTTCGCGACGAACGCGGCGCTGCTGCTCGCGAAGTCCGCAGGTCGCAAGCCGCGCGAGATCGCATCGGCGCTGGTCGCCGCGCTGCCCGCGCACGCCTCGATCGCGCGCGTCGAAATCGCGGGGCCCGGTTTCATCAATTTCTTCCTCGCGCCGGCCGCCTGGCACGCGCTCGTGCGCGAAGCGCTCGAGCATGGCGCCTGCTTCGGCCGTGGGCGCTCCGGCCGCGGCCGCACCGCGGGCGTCGAATTCGTCTCCGCCAACCCCACCGGTCCGCTGCATGTCGGCCACGGGCGCGCGGCCGCGATCGGCGACTGCATCGCGCGCGTGCTCGACGCGAACGGCTGGCATGTGGTGCGCGAGTTCTACTACAACGATGCAGGCGCGCAGATCGACAACCTCGCGCTCTCGGTGCAGGCGCGCGCGCTCGGGCGCGGCCCCGAGGACGAGGGCTGGCCCGCCGACGGCTATCGCGGCGACTACATCAAGGATGTCGCGCGTGCCTACCTCGACGGCGCGAGCGTCGAAGTCGACGGGCAGCACGTGGTCGCCGGGCGCGACCCGGCCGACCTCGACGCGGTGCGGCGCTTCTCGGTCGCCTGGCTGCGCCGCGAGCAGAACGCGGACCTCGCCGCGTTCGGCGTCGCGTTCGACGTGTACTTCCTCGAAAGCTCGCTGTATGCGGATGGCAAGGTCGAGGAGACCGTGCGCGAGCTCGTCGCCCATGGGCACACCTACGAGGACGGCGGCGCGCTGTGGTTGCGCACGACCGATTTCGGCGACGACAAGGACCGCGTGATGCGCAAGTCCGACGGCACGTTCACGTACTTCGTGCCCGACATCGCCTACCACCGCAGCAAGTGGCAGCGTGGCTACGAGCGCGCGATCACCGAACTCGGCTCGGACCACCACGGTTCGCTCGCGCGCGTGAAGGCTGGCCTGCAGGCGCTCGACTGCGGCATCCCGCAGGGCTGGCCCGAGTATGTGCTGCACCAGATGGTCACCGTGATGCGCGGCGGCGAGGAAGTGAAGCTCAGCAAGCGCGCCGGCAGCTACGTGACGTTGCGCGACCTCATCGACGAGGTCGGCCGCGACGCGACGCGCTGGTTCCTGGTCGCGCGCAAGTCCGATTCCCAGCTCGTTTTCG
The DNA here is from genome assembly GCA_023430685.1 of Pseudomonadota bacterium. Lineage (GTDB taxonomy): Bacteria > Pseudomonadota > Gammaproteobacteria > Xanthomonadales > Rhodanobacteraceae > Dokdonella_A. The sequence goes on from JAEYZH010000202.1 coordinate 9,869, forward strand.
ACATCGACCTCGCGCGCGCCCAGACCAACGACAATCCGGTCTACTACGTGCAGTACGCGCATGCGCGCGTCGCGAGCGTGATGCGCCAGCTCGGCGAGCGCGGCCTCGCCTGGAACCGCGAGAACGGCCTCGCGCACCTCGCTCGCCTCGACGGCGAACCCGAACAGCTCGTGATGCAGGAACTCTCGCGCTACGCGGAAGTCGTGGAGGCCGCGGGTGAAAACCTCGAACCGCACCTCGTCGCGACCTGGCTGCGCGAACTCGCGGCCGCGTTCCATGGCTGGTACAACACCAGCCAGTTCATCGTGGACGATGCGGACCTGCGCGATGCACGGCTCGCGCTCGCCGCGGCGGTGCGCCAGGCGCTCGCGAACGGACTCGGATTGCTGGGCGTTGGTGCCCCGGAGAGCATGTGATGGCAGCGAAGAAGGGGCGCCAGGCGACGCGCGGCGCAAATGGCGGCAAGCCGGCCTGGATGTGGATCCTCGTCGGCATGCTCGCGGGCATCGGCCTCATGCTGCTCGTGCTCGGCAAGGACTGGGCGCCGTTGCTGCGCAAGAAGGGGCTGCCGCAACCGAATCCGCAGGCGACCGCGCCGAAGGAAAGCGAACCACCGGTGGCCGACGCGAAGCCGCGCAAGAACTACGATTTCTACCAGGTGCTGCCCGAGGCCGAGGTCGTGATTCCCGACGCCGAACTCACGGCCAAGGCACGCGCGGAGCAGCAGGCGGTCGCCAATCCCGCGGCGGTTCCGCCCGGAAGCGCGCCGGCCGCTGCGGAAACGCCGCGCTACGTGCTGCAGGCGGGCTCGTATCCGGACCCGCGCGCGGCCGATGAGGCCAAGGCACGCCTCGCGCTCTCGGGCTTCAGCGCGCACATCCAGCCGGTCACGATCAACGGCAAGACCTGGCACCGCGTGCGCGTCGGCCCCTATGCGACCGCGAGCGAACTCGAAGTCGCCAAGCGCTCGCTCGCCGACAACGGCATCAAGGCGATCGCACTGAAGGAAACCGGTCCGTAGGGTGGGACGCAGCGCCGTAGGCGCGAGTCCCGCCGCCAGGCGATCCGTAGGGTGGAACGCAGCGCCAAAGGCGCGAGTTCCACCGCCAGCGTCTGCGCCAATCCGGCTGCCCGTAGGCTGGACGCGCGCAGCGCGGCCGGCACTTTTGGTGCGGCGAAATGCGCAAGAGCGCCGGCCGGCCTTCGGCCGTCCAGCCTACGGTGTCTCGAAGCCGTCGCGAAAGATCACGTCGACGATTACGGAATGGAACCGGTACACCGAGTCGTTCGCGGTGTGCACGATGTACAGGTTCCCGGCCTCGTCTTCGCCGAAGCCCGAGTAGGTGCCGTAGCCGTTCGTGTCATTGCGCCACGTCGCGTGGGACCAGAGGCCGTCGCCATCGGGCTGTGCGAAGAAGATCTCGCTCGAGCAGGAATCGGCGAACACGTACATGCCGCGCAGCGGCGAGATCGGTCCGCGATAACGGTAGCCGCCGGTCACCGCGCAGCGGCCGCCCGCGGTCGCGTACTCGATCAGCGGCAAGGTGTTGGCGGGCAGCGGATCGGCGCAGATATTGGAACTGTTGAAGCGCAGCGAGCCTTCCATGCAGTGCCAGCCGTAGAACAGCGGATCGACCGATCCCGCCGCGCGGAAGTCGATCTCCTCGCGCTGGCCCTGGCCGACGTCGCCGATCCAGAGGTCGCCGGTCTCGCGGTCGAAGCTCCAGCGCCACGGATTGCGGAACCCGTGCAGGAAGGTCTCGTCGCAGGTCTGGCTCGTCGCAACGTGGGGATTGCCGGGCGGAATCGCGTACTCGGCGGGCATACCGGGCGTCGTACCGCACATCTCGGGCGTGGCCACCGCACCGCGCGAATCGACGTCGATGCGCAGCATCTTGCCGCGCAGGAAATACTGCGTGCCGCCACCGACGCCGCAGTTCGCGGGATTGCCGTCGGCCGCCTTCTTCCACAAGCACTCGGCGAAACCATTCGTGCCGTTCTGCTGGCCGGCGTCGCCCGAGGACATGTACAGGAAGCCGTCGGGACCGAAATGGATGTCGCCGCCGTTGTGGAACGAGGTCGAGGTGTCCGCGATGCGCAGCACCGTGGTGCCGCCGGGGTTGGCGACGTCGGGATCCTCCGCCGACACCGTGTAGCGCTCGAGCACTTCGTCGGGTCCCGCACCGAGGCAGCCACCGTCCGCGGCACAACCCGCGGGGCGCATCGACACCACGTAGAACTCGTCGTTGTGCGGCTCGCCTGCGACTCCGTAGTTCGGATGGAACGCGAGGCCGAGCAGGCCGCTGGTGCCGCCGTTGCCCGGGAACGTGACGGGCACGGTCAGGAATGGCTTCGGTAGCAGCACGCCGTCCCGGATCACGCGGATCGTTCCGGCCTGGCTGATCACGAACAGCCGACCGCTGCCGTCGCGCGGCGCGCGCACGCCGATCGGTGCATTGACCTGGTTCGTGACGAGTTGCAGCGTGAGGTCGGCCGGCACGCTCTGCGCAGCAAGCACGCCCGGCGCGGCGAGGCTCGCCGCCGCGCACAGGTATCGAAGGCACGCACCCGTGGTGCGCCCGTGTCGTCGCAGCTCGTGCATGCATTCCCCTCGATGCGCGGACGGCGGCGCGCGCCGCCGTCCATTGCGAATGCATCAGTTGCCGTCGAAGCCGTCGGCGAAGATGAGGTCGGCGAACACGAAGGTCGCACTGACGGTGCAGTCGGCCGTGATCGGGCCGGTCGTGTAGACGTTGGCCGCGAGGCTTCCGCCGCAACCGCTGACCGCATCGATCGTGTAGCCCGCATCGGGCAGGACGGTGAACGCGATCGTCCCGCCTTCCACCACGTCCTGCGGCGACGATGGCGACAGCGCGCCGCCCGGGCCGGCATTCGGCGTCACCGTGTAGGTCGGCAGCGCGTCGAAGTTCGCGGTCACCGTGCAGTCGGCGGTGATCGGTGCGGTCGTGTACACGTCGCCGACCAGGCTGCCACCGCAGCCGGTCACGCTGCCGATCTCGAAGCCGGCGTCCGGCGTCAGCGTGAACGCGATCGTGTCGCCGTCATCGACGGTCTGCGGGCCCGAGGGCGAGATCGAGCCGCCGGGTCCCGCAGTCGGCGTCACCACCCAGGTGACGCCGGTTGCCGCCGACGCGAAGCGGAACACCGGGCCGCCGCCATCGGTCACGTAGAGATTGCCGACCTCGTCCTCGCCGAACGCGTAGGTCGACATCGCGGGCGTGCCGGCCAGCGTTTGCCACGACCAGGTGGACGCGCCGGGATCGGGATCATCGGCGACGTAGATGTCGCCCGTGCAGTAGTCGCTGAACACGTACTGCCCGCGCAGCGGAATGATCGGCCCGCGATACATGTAGCCGCCCGTGATCGCGCACGCGAACGGGCTCTGGTTGTGCGCGAGTTCGATCTTCGGCGGCACGCTGCCGACCGGACCCGGGCAGCCGAGCGAATTGCCCGGGAACGTGTGCAGGCCCTCGCACTGGTTCCACTGGAAGTTCTGCCCGGCGCTGCCCGCGGCCTGGTAACTGATCTCCTCATAGCGGCCCTGCCCGACATCGCCGATCAGCATGTCGCCGGTGAGGCGGTCGAAACTGAAGCGGAACGGGTTGCGGAAGCCCCAGTTGAAGATCTCGGCGCATTCTTCCGGATACGCGCTCGCATTCCAGAACGGGTTGTCCTGGGGAATCGCATAGGGCGCCGGCTGGCCGGCCGTGACGCCGCACAGGTTCGATGCGGAAGCCGTCGTGTTGTGCACGTCGAGGCGCACGATCTTGCCGAGCAGCCAGTAGTTCGGGCCGGTTCCCGTCGTCGTGCGGCAGCTGGCCGGGTTGTTGTCGGCCTTCTTGCGGCCGGTGCATTGCGCGAAGCCGTTCGGGTCGTTCTGCACGCCGCCGTCGCCGATCGACCAGTAGATGTAGCCGTCCGCGCCGAAATGCAGGTCGCCGCCGTTGTGGTTGCCCGCGATGTCGGGCGTGCGCAGGATCACCTGCCCGGTCGGGTTGGCGACGTCCGGATTGGCCGACACGGTGTAGCGCGCGAGCACGTGGTCGGGCGACGAGCCGATCCGCGGATCGCTGCCGGGTGCGCTGTAGCTCACGTAGAACTCGCCGTTGTCGGCGTAGTCGGGATCGAACGCGAGCCCGAGGATGCCCTGCTCGCTGCTGCAACTCGCATTGACGGTCAGGAACGGCGTCGGCAGCAGCACGCCGTTCTTGACGATGCGGATGCCGCTGCAGCGCTCGATCACGAACACGCGATCGCTGCCGTCGCCCGCATGGGTGACCGCGATCGGCTGGTTGAAGGAGGTCGATGCATTGGGCCAGCGTTCGAGGTGCAGGTCGCCCGGCACGATGCCGCCGGCGAGTGCCGACGCGGGCGCGAGCAATGCTGCAAGAAGTCCTGCGGTCCAGCCGTACCTTCGCATTGCGGTGCTCCCGTTCGGTGATCGGCGCGTTCTAGCACGCGCCGGATGTAAAAGCATGGAAAACCCGAATCCCGATTGTGCACCGCGTGACGGCGTGCACAAATGAACGCGCGCAAAACGCGCCTCCGGCCTAGCCGACGCGCTTGAGCCGGATCAGCGCGGATATGTCCTCGTCGCCATGGCCTTGCGCGACCAGCCGCGCATAGTCGGCCAGCGATTTCTCGATCACCGAGCGATCGGTACCCGCCGCGAGCGCGAGGCCGCGCACGATCGCGAGGTCCTTGTGCAGCAGCGAGAGTTTGAACCCGACCGAGAATTCATCGCGCAACATCGTGGCGCCGCGCTTGTCGAGGAACCAGTTGCCCGCCGCGCCGGCGGCGAGCGTCGGCAGCAGGCGCTCCGCATCGAGCCCGAGCCGTTCCGACAACGCGAGCCCCTCGCAGACGGCCTGCGCGATGCCCGCGACGAGCACCTGGTTCACGGCCTTGGTGTCCTGGCCGGCGCCGATCGCACCCATGTGGCTGATTTTCGCGGCGTAGCAATCGAGCACCGGGCGCACCTGCAACAGCGCACCTTCGGCGCCACCGACCATCACCGAGAGCGTACCGTTGCGCGCGCCTTCGACACCGCCGGAGACCGGCGCGTCGAGGAATCCGCAGCCCGCCGCCACGAGGCGTTCGTACGCGGCGCGCGCGGTCACCGACGACACGGTCGAATGGTCGACGACGACGAGGCCCGGGCGCGCGACCGCGGCGATCGCCGTGGCCAGTTCGAGCACGTCGCCGTCGGCCGATACGCAGAGCGCGAGCACGTCGCAGGTCGCGACGACATCGGCGAGCGCCGCGGGCGCCGCCACGCCGAGCTCCCGCGCGGTCGCGACCGCCTTCTCGTGCGTGCGGTTCCAGACCGCGGCGAGCAGTCCCGCGCGCGCGACGTGCCCGGCCATCGGCCGTCCCATCGCACCCAGGCCAACGAAACCGACCCTCGGTGTATTCATGCGGACTCCGCAAGCCGACCCATGGAAGATGGAAGCATCGAGCACCGGGACCAAGTGGAGGACAAGCGCCCCGGCCGCGCGCTGACGCCTCGTTCGCCTGTGCACGCCCTGCGCGCGAGTTGCATGGCCTTCACCGCGTATGCTCCGTGTGCCGCGAGTTTCTCGCTGTCCGCCCATCGCGCGAACCGCGCCGCGCGAGTCTACTCGGCGAGATAGGTGTAACCGGTCAGGCCCTGCTCGAGCGCAGCCTCGAGGCGCGCCGCTTCGGCCTCGTCGACGCCAGCCGCGGCGATCTTCCCGCGATAGGACGCGCGCAGCGTCGCGAGGTCGTAGCCGACGTAGTCGAGCATGAGGTCGGTGCTGTCGCCGCGCCGGTAATGGGTGATCGCGTAGCCGTCGCCGTCGAGTTTCACGTTGATCGCGTCGGTGTCGCCGAACAGGTTGTGGATGTCGCCGAGCGTCTCCTGGTAGGCACCGACCATGAACAGCCCGAGCCGGTAACGATCACCGGCCTGCATCGAGTGGAGCGGAACGCTGACGTCGACGCCGTCCGCCTCGACGTAGAGGTCGATGCGCCCGTCCGAATCGCAGGTGAGATCGGCGACCACGCCGCGCCGGTCCGGCGCGACGTCGAGCCGCGCGATCGGCACGATCGGAAACACCTGGTCGATCGCCCAGACGTCGGGCGCCGACTCGAACACCGAGAAGTTCACGAAGTACTTGTCGACGAGGGTCTGGTTCAGTTCGTCGAGCACCTGCCGATGCGCGCGCTCGTCGGGCTTGAGCCGCGCGCGCACCGCGTTGACGATCGCGTAGTAGAGGTCGTCGAGCCGCGCGCGGTCCTCGAGCGAGAGCTGGCCGAGCGAGTACAGCGAGTAGCCTTCCGCGAGCGTGTACTGCGCCTCGTGGTAGAGCTCGGTCGGCGGCGAGCGATCGATCTCGGCATGCGCCTCGCGCAGGCGTCGCAGTACCGCCGGTTCGTCCTCGCGCGCTTCGGGCACCGCGCCGGTCGGGGATTGCTCCACCTCGCTCACGTTGACGACGAGCACCGCGTGATGGGCGGTCAGCGCACGACCGGACTCGGTGAGCACGTGCGGCGCGGCGAGCCCGTTCGCGGCGCAGGCCTCGGCCAGTGCACCGACCACCGCCGAGGCATATTCGTCCAGGCCGTAGTTGATCGAGCACTCCGAACGCGAACGCGTGCCTTCGTAGTCCACGCCGAGCCCGCCGCCGACGTCCATGTGCGTGATCGGCAAACCCATGCGCGACAGTTCGACGAAATAGCGCACCGCCTCGCGCATGCCGTTCGCGATGTCGCGCACGTTGGACATCTGCGAACCCATGTGGAAGTGCAGCAGCTTGAGCGCGTGCGAGAGCCCGGCCGCCTCGAGCTCCTCGAGCAGCGTGAGCAGCTGGCGCGGCGTCAGGCCGAATTTCGCCTTGTCGCCGCCGGAGTTCTGCCACTTGCCCGCGCCGAGGCTTTTGAGGCGCATGCGCACGCCGAGCAGCGGATCGACGCCGAGCGCAGCCGATTCCTCGATCACGTGGCGCAGTTCCGACGGCTTCTCGATCACGATGAACACGTCGAGGCCGAGCTTGCGCCCGATTAGCGCGAGCCGGATGTACTCGCGATCCTTGTATCCGTTGCAGATCACGGTGCTGCCGCGGCGCGCCAGCGCCAGCACGGCCATGAGCTCGGGCTTGGACCCGGCCTCGAGCCCGAAGCCTTCGCCCGCGGTCGCCGCGAGCTCTCCGGCGACGTTCCTCTGCTGGTTGACCTTGATCGGATACACGAGCGTGTAGCCGCCATCGTAGTCCCAGTCCGCCATCGCCTTCGCGAACGCCCGCTGCAGGCGTGCGCGCCGGTCATGCAGGATGTCGGCGAAGCGCACCAGCAGCGGCAGGCGCGATCCCTGCGCGCACGCGGCATCGACGATCGCGGGCAACGACAGCGCGGCGCCGTCGCCGCGGCGCGGGCGCACCAGCAGCGCGCCGTCCTCGCCGACGTCGAAATAGCCCTCGCTCCAGTGCGGGATCGCCCACGCGTGGCGCGCGTCGTCCACGGTCCAGCGCTGCTCGCTCACCTTGCGTGCTCCCATCGAGGCTCGAACGGCATAGTGTAGCGAGCACGACGCGCCGCGTATCGCCGCGCTGCGCGGACCGGCTACAATCGCGCCCCCGCGCCGCACGCGCACCCCGACCCTCCGCAGGAAGCACGCGATGTCCGTCCCCGACCAGCCCGAGAACGCGCAGACCTGGTTCACCGAGCAGCACGGCCGATCCGGATCCTCGTTCGGCCTGCGCGTCACGCAGCGGCTGCACGCGGAGCAGACGCCGTTCCAGTCGATCGAGATCTACGAGACGACCGACTGGGGCAAGCTGATGGTGATCGACGGTTGCACGATGGTGTCCACGCGCGACAACTTCCTCTACCACGAGATGATGTCGCACCCGGCGCTGTTCACGCATGCGCGCGCGAAGCGCGTGGTGATCATCGGCGGCGGCGACTGCGGCACGCTGCGCGAGGTGCTCAAGCACGAGGAAGTCGAGCACGCGGTGCAGGTCGAGATCGACGAACGCGTGACGCGCCTGGCCGAACGGTATTTCCCCGAGCTGTGCGACTCCAACCACGATCCCCGCGCCGAGCTGCTGTTCACCGACGGCATCAAGTACATGGCCGAATGCGACCCGGAGTCGATCGACCTCGTGATCGTCGACTCGACCGATCCGGTGGGACCGGCCGAGGGTTTGTTCAACACTGCGTTCTACCAGAGCTGCCAGCGCGCGCTGCGTCCGAGCGGCATCCTCGTGCAGCAGAGCGAATCACCGCTGGTGCACCTGGACCTGATCAAGTCGATGCGCAGCGCGATGCGCGTGGCTGATTTCCAGTCCGTGCGCACCCTGACGTTCCCGCAGCCGATCTACCCGACCGGCTGGTGGAGCTGCACGATGGCGCGCAAGGGCGCGGACCTTTCCGGATTCCGCGAGCGCGGCGCGGCGACGCGCCAGTTCCATACGCGCTACTACAACGCCGAGATGCACAAGGCCGCGCTCGCGATGCCCGAATTCATGCGCGAAGCGCTCGGCGACTGACGCCACGCCGCTACTCGACGCCGCGCCGGCGCGGCAGGCGCCGGCTGCACCAGGCGTCGCAGCGATCGAGCAGGCGCGAGGCGCTGAGCGATTCCTCGCCGATCAGGAACGCGCCGAGCAGGATCACGAGCAGGCCGGGACCCGGCAGCACCAGCATCGCAATGCCCATGATGATCGCGACCACGCCGAGCGAGATCACGAATGCGCGGTGCCACACGCTGCGGTGATGCGCGCGATGGCGCGCATGGCGCAACTCGAAGCGCCGGCCCGGAGGGTCGGCGCGGAACAGGTGCCACTGGGCGCGCAGGCGTTCGAACATCCGATGACTTCCGTAGGGCCGGGTTTCGCGGCGCGAGTCTGCCGAGCCTGTGCTGAACGCCAGCGTCAGCGCGGTGCGCCGCGCGCGCGCCACCGGTAGGCGAGCTCCCCGGCCCATTCATGCAGCACCGCTTCGCTGCGCGCGATCGCACTGCCGCCGGGCAGCAGGTCGGTCCAGCCCGCGAAGCTTGCCGCGCGCCTGTCCACCGGGAATGCGCATGGCTCGAATCCCGCCGCGCGGAACGCGATCAGCGCGCGCGGCAGGTGCAGGGCCGAGGTGACCACGCCGATCCGCGCTGGCAGCGCCGGCGCGAGCGCGCGCACGAACGCGGCGTTCTGCCAGGTCGTCAGCGAACGTCCCTCGATGCGGATCGCACCCGCTGGGACGCCGAGGCGCTCGGCGAAGCCGGCCATCTGCTCGCTGACGATCGCGTCGCGATGGCGCCCGCCACTGACCACGAGCTGCGCGCCGGGCAGCCGCCGGACCCGCTCGACGGCGCCGAGCGTGCGCTGCAGGCTCGATTCCCCGAGCGCGCCGGGATCTTCGAGCCCCTGCGCATCCCGGCGCAGGCCACCCGCGAGAAGCACGACCGTCGCGGGCGGGTCGCGCTCGCAAGCGGGATCGACGGCGATGCGCTGCTCCTGCACGCGCAGCAGCAGGTTCGCGCCGAACGGCGTCGCGAGCACGAAGCAGGCCGCCCATGCGACGACCATCGCGCGCAGCAGCCAGCGCGGGCGGCGGCCGCGCGCGATCCACGCGAACGCAGCGAGCAGCAACGCGAAGCCGAGCGGTGACAGAAGGGTGTCGACGAGTTCGCGCATCGTGGATCTCCGCGGGCCCGGGCACACGCGTTCGATCGCGTGGGTGGCGCGCCAAGCTTAGCCGGCGGGCGCCGGCGCACGCGATCCTCGCCTCCGGCTGCCTGCATCGCGTGCGCGGCGTATGCTTCGACTTTCGCCCTGGAGGCCGCCATGCGCCGGATGCTGCTCGTGCTCGCGACGATGTTCGTCCCGCTGGTCGCCGGCGCGGGCGACCGCATCACCGGCAAGGCGTTCGCGACGCGCTCGGAAGTGTTCGCGACGCATGGCATGGTCGCGACCTCGCACCCGCTCGCGACCCAGGTCGGCCTCGATGTGCTCAAGGCCGGCGGCAGCGCGGTCGACGCGGCAATCGCCGCGAACGCGGCGCTCGGCCTCATGGAACCCGTGTCCAACGGGATCGGCGGCGACCTGTTCGCGATCGTGTGGGACGCGCGCTCGAAGAAGCTGCATGGCTACAACGGATCGGGCCGCTCGCCGAAGGCGCTGACGCTGGGCTGGTTCCGCGAGAACGGTTACGACGCGATCCCGTCGCACGGGCCACTGCCGGTCAGCGTGCCCGGTGCGGTCGACGGCTGGTTCGCGCTGCACGAGCGCTTCGGCAAGCTGCCGATGAAGGCGATCCTCGCGCCGACGATCGCGTATGCGCGCGAGGGCTTCCCGGTCACCGAACTGATCGCCTACTACTGGGCGCTGTCGGTGCCGCGGCTTTCCAGGTTCGCGGGATTCACCGAACAGTTCACGCTGCACGGGCACGCGCCGGCGAAGGGCGAGATCTGGAAGAACCCGAATCTCGCTCGCACGCTGGAAGCGATCGCCAGGGGCGGTCGCGATGCGTTCTACAAGGGCCGCATCGCACGCACGATCGCCGACTACATGGAGGCCGAGGGCGGCTTCCTCGCATACGAGGATCTCGCGAGCCACGCGGGTGAATGGGTCGAGCCGGTGTCGACGAACTACCGCGGCTACGACGTCTGGGAACTGCCGCCGAATGGACAGGGCCTGGCCGCGCTGCAGATGCTCAACATTCTTGAAGGCTACGACTTCTCGAAGATCGCGTTCGGCAGCGCCGAGCACGTGCACCTGTTCGTCGAGGCGAAGAAACTCGCGTTCGAGGACCGCGCGAAATTCTATGCCGACCCCGCGTTCGCACGGGCGCCGATCGAGTGGCTCGTTTCGAAGTCCTACGCGGCCGAGCGCCGCGCGCTGATCTCGCCCGACACGGCATCGAAGGCAGTCGAGCCCGGCACGCACAAGCTCGATGGCGACACGATCTACCTGACCACCGCCGACCGCTGGGGCAGCATGGTCTCGCTGATCCAGTCCAACTACCGCGGCATGGGCTCGGGCATGACGCCGCCGGGCCTCGGCTTCATCCTGCAGGACCGCGGCGAACTGTTCGTGCTGAAAGACGGCCACGCGAACACCTACGCGCCGGGCAAGCGCCCGTTCCACACGATCATCCCGGCGTTCATCACGAAGGACGGCGCGCCTTGGGTGAGCTTCGGCGTGATGGGCGGCGACATGCAACCGCAGGGCCACGTGCAGGTCGTGATGAACCTCGTCGACTTCGGCATGAACCTGCAGGAAGCCGGCGACGCGCCGCGCATCCAGCACGAGGGCTCGACCTCGCCCGAGGGCCAGGCCGAACCGATGGCCGACGGCGGCTGGGTCGACCTCGAATCGGGTTTCGACTACGAAACCGTGCGCGGCCTGATGCAGAAGGGCCACTCGGTGCGCTACGCGAACGGCCCGTACGGCGGCTACCAGGCGATCGCGCGCGATCCGCGCAGCGGTGTCTACGCAGGCGCTTCCGAGGGTCGCAAGGACGGGCACGCAGCGGGGTACTGAACCGCGCCGCGGTCGCCGTCGTCGCGCGTTTTGCCCTCGAGCGGCGACGGTGTACCCTCGCTGGCACTTTGCATACCGGCGGAGGCGTCATGCTCAAGGTCCTGGTGGCGAGTTCGAAAGGCGGCGCGGGCAAGAGCACGATCGCGACCAATCTCGCCGCGCATTACGCGGTCAAGGGCCGCAATACCGTGCTCGTCGACGCCGACCGCCAAGGCTCCGCGTTGCGCTGGAGCGAAAAGCGCGCCGCTCACGCGAACGCGGTGCTCGGCGTCCCCGGGCTGCGCCGCGACTGGGTCAGGCACGTACCCGACGATGCCGAGCGCGTGATCATCGACAGTGCCGCCGGCGTCCGCGCAGCGGAAGTGGCCGACTACCTCGAGGACATCGACGCGATCGTGGTACCGGTGCTGCCGTCCGCGATCGACCTCGAGGCAACCCAGCCGTTCCTCGCCGAGCTCGCCGAACTCCCGCGCATCAAGCGTGGCAAGGTCGCGGTCGGCATTGTCGCGAACCGGCTCAAGCCCTGGACCAACGCCTCGCAGCTCGCGGTCGAGGAGATCAAGGCGTTTCCGTTCCCGCTGGTCGCCGAATTGCGGGACACCCAGGGCTACGTGCTCGCCAATGCGCTCGGCAAGAGCATCTTCGACTACCACTCCGAACAGGTGCGCTCGCACCAGGACGACTGGAAGGGGCTGCTGCGCTGGCTGAAGAAGCAGGCGTAAGCGCGCACGCATCACGCTCACGGGAATTTGCACGGACTTTGCAGGCTCGGCGCAAACGCGCTGCCCGCGACGCGTTCCAATTGCAGTGCGGCCGACATGGCCGCGCTTCCCGGAAACCGCCCCCATGCGCACTCCCCTGTCCCTCTCCGCCCTGCTGCTCGCGAGCGGCAGCCTGCTCGCCGCCGGCGCGGCGTTCGCGGCCACGCCCGATGCCGCCGACGGCAGCCGCCACGCGCGTCGCGCCGCGATGCAGCAACAGATGTTCGAACGCCTCGACGCCGACCATGACGGCGAGGTCAGCCGCGCCGAATACAAGGCCTGGGTCGACGGCCGCTTCGACAAGCTCGACGTGAACGGCGACGGCAGCGTCGACGCCGACGAGATCGCGCGTTCGCCCGCGACCGCCGAACGCGTGAACCGCCGCGCCGAAGGGTTCGTCAAGCGCTACGACCGCAGCGGCAACGGCAAGGTCACGCGCGGCGATTTCGAAGCGAAGGAAATGGAGCGCTTCGAGCGCATCGGCGCGGGTGCCGGGAGCGTGACGAAGGAGCAGTTCGCGAAGCAGCGCCCGCCGCACCGACGCGGCGCCGCGGAGGCTCCTGCGATCGACTGAATCACCCAGGGCCGTGATCCCGGCGCGCGCCGGGATCCGGCGCCGGACACGCCACGGGCGCAGCCACCGGGTCGCGGCATGCACCGCGGAGCCGGTGCTGGCTGCCGTCGGCTCCGGCGCCGACGGCGCGATGCCGACCGAAGCGGCAGATCGAAGCGGCAGATCGACCGGACCGATCGTCCGACGCGTGAAGGCAACCGGCGCACCCATGCGGCGCGGAATCGGGCATCATCGACGCGCAACGCCATCCGACCGAAGGACCTCCATGGCCACCCGCGAGCTGATCCTGCTGCGCCATGCGCATGCCGACGCTGCCTCACCCGGCCAGGACGACATCGCGCGCGTTCTGAGCCTGCGCGGTGAAGCCGAGGCCGACTCCGCGGGTGAATGGCTGAAGCAACACGGCGCTGCACCCGACCGCGTGCTCTGCTCGCCCGCCGCGCGCACGCGCGAAACCTGCGAACGCGTGCTGTCCGCGCTCGGCTACGCGGACCTGCGCAGCGACGCGCGCATCTACGACGCGACGCCGGGCACGCTGATCCGCGTGCTCGACGATCATTCCGACGCGGGCTCGATCCTGCTGGTCGGGCACAATCCCGGGCTCGAGAACCTCGTTGCGCTGCTGGCCGAGGGCGCTTCCGACTCCGGTCGCGGCATGCCGCCGGCAGCGGTCGCATGGCTCGGCCTCGCCGAAGGCGCGCTCGAACCGGGCACCGCCGACGTGCGTCATTTCTGGTGGCCGTGAGCCCGGGATTGCGCCATGCATCCGCTGCACCGCTGCGTTGCCCTGCTGCTCGGCCTGCTGCTTGCGCCGTTGCCCGCGCTCGCGGCCGAAGGTGAGCTGATCCGGCTCGACGCTTCGCGTTCGGAAGTCGGTTTCAAGGTCAAGGTGATGTGGCTGCTCGGCGTGAACGGACGTTTCGGCCGCGTCGAAGGCACGGTGCGGGCCGACCCGTTCCGCAACCGCCTCACGGTCGATGCGAGCATCGACGTGACCTCGATCAGCATGGGTCGGCGTTCCTACGAGGAATGGGTGAAGTCGGAGGAGTTCTTCGACGCCGCCGAGTACCCGCGGATCCTGTTCGTGTCCGAGCCGTTCCCGCGCGCGCGCCTGCAATCTGGCGGCGAGTTGCGCGGGGACCTCACGATGCGCGGCGTGCGCCAGCCGGTGCGCTTCGACCTGCGCCCGGCCGAGTGCGATCGGCCGGCCTACGATTGCCCGATCCACGTCGAAGGCCAGGTCAAGCGCTCGCAGTTCGGCATGGGCTCGCATCGCGGGACGCTCGCGGATCGCGTCGACCTCGAGTTCTCGGTGTTCGCGCTGCCCGCGGTACCCGATCCGGGTGCGGCGCCGGGATGAAGCCTGTCGCATCGCGCCTGCGCACGCTCGCGCGCATCGTTGGCTGCCTCGCGCTGGTCCCGCTCGCCGGATGCGGACTCAACCGCGAACTCGCGCGGCGCGCCGACGTCGTCGTCGCGGCGGAGCGCCCGCATGGCAGCGACTGCGACCGCGCCGACCGCTGCGCGATCGCAAGCCCGTACCGACGCCTCGTCGAGGAGGCGCGCACCGCGAGCACGCCGTCGGCGCCGGTGCACTACGTCGACCTGCTCGAACGCGGCGAGGATTCGCTGCTGCTGCGCATCCACCTGATCCGCTCGGCGCAGCGGAGCATCGACATCCAGACCTTCATCTGGGCCGAGGACAGCTCCGGCTGGCTCATGCTCGACGAGCTCGCGGCCGCGGCGCGACGCGGCGTGCGCGTGCGCGTGCTCGCGGACCAGCTGTTCGCGCTCGACGACGTCGAATGGCTCGAGCGCATCGCGCGCGAGCACGCGAACCTCCAGTTCCGCCTGTACAACCCGACGTTCCACGAGGCGGTCACCCAGCCGCTCGAGTTCGCCGCAAGCCTCGTGTGCTGCTTCGCGCGCTTCAACCAGCGCATGCACAACAAGCTCGTGCTCGTCGACGGCGAGATCGGGATCGCGGGCGGGCGCAACGTCGAGGACCGCTATTTCGACTGGGACCAGGCCTTCAACTACCGCGACCGCGACGCGCTCGTGGTCGGCCCGGTCGCGGGCGCCGCGATGCAGGCCTCGTTCGAACAGTTCTGGGCGCATCCGCGGGCGGCGCCCCTGACGCGCCTCAACGACGTCAACCGGCGCCTCGTCGCGCACGCGGGCGAGGCCCACCGGATCGAGCCGCCGCCCGACGCCGACTGGATGCGCATCGACCGGCTGCGCGCACGCGCGTCCGATCCGGCGCTGATCCAAGCCCGATTCGTCGCGCGCGCGCAGCGCACCGGCGAGGTTGCCTACTTCTCGGATGCGCCCGACAAGGCCGCACGACCGGACGATCCCGACGAAGCGCGGCTCACGCGCCACATCATCGACCTGCTGCAGGGCGCGCGATCGCAGATCGTGCTCGAGACGCCCTACCTCGTCTTCAGCAAGCGCGCGCGCGCGGTGTTCCGCGAGATCGGCGAGCGCCGCCCGCGGCTGCCGATCATCGTGTCGACGAACTCGCTCGCCGCGACCGACGCGTTCTACGTCTACGCGCTTTCGTACAAGTACAAGAAGCGCTACCTCACGCGCTACGGTTTCCGCATCCACGAGTTCAAGCCGTTTCCCGGCGATGCGGCGGACTTCATCGCCGACTACGCGGGGCTCGCCGGCGGCGCCAACCAGGACGGCTACGAGCGCTACGGCCGCGCACCGCTGCTTCGTGGCGGCGTGCGGCTCGGCCTGCACGCGAAGTCGCTCGTGATCGACGATCGGATCGCGATGATCGGCTCGCACAATTTCGACCCGCGCTCGGATGACTACAACACCGAATCGGGCTTCATCTTCTACGACGGCGCGGTGGCCGCGCGCGTGCGCGCCGCCATCCTGCGCAACACGGAGCCGCAGAACGCCTGGATCATCGCGCGCAGCAAGCGTGCACCCAAGCTGATCGGCAAGATCAACAACTTGATCGGCGATCTTTCGACCGCGCTGCCGCTGTTCGACCTGTGGCCGTTCCGCTACGCGAGCAGCTTCGAACTCCGGCCCGGATGCGAGCCTTCCTTCCCGGGCGACCCCGGATTCCGGGAATGCCACGAGGACGTCGGCGACTTCCCCGAGGTCGACCTCCCGCTGAAGACGATCTACACGCGGATCGTGACCGCGTTCGGCGCCGGCCTCGTCGGCATCCTGTGATGGGGCGAGGCAAGCGGGCGGTTGATCTCGCCGTCCGTGCATCCCGGATCTCCCGTCCCGAATCCCGGCCCTCCCGCATTGACGCCCCAACCCCGCCTCGCTAGTCTCTCCAGTCGCTTTTGCCCGGGAGTCGTCCATGTCGCTGGCCATCACGATCGAGATCGGCGACGCCGACCTCCAGCACTTCATTTCCGCGATGCAGCGCGCCCAGGAAGAGGCGAAGAACCTCTCTCCGCGCGAGATCACCGATGCCGCGTCGAAGCTGCTCGTCGACGGCCACAAGGTCGCGTTGCCGCAGTTCATCGCCGATCGCCTCGCCAAGCTCGACAGCATGATCGCGATGACCCAGGACGAGGGCTTCTCGCTGCCGGAGGAAGACCGCCAGCGCGTGCTTGCCTGCCTGACCTACTTCGCCAATCCGCAGGACATCATCCCCGACTCGGTGCCCGTGCTCGGGTTCCTCGACGACGCGATCATGATCGAGCTCTGCGTGCGCGAGCTGCAGCACGAGATCGAGGCCTACGAGGACTTCGTCGCGTACCGCAGCGCCGAGGCCGCGCGCCGCGGCGTCGACGTGGCCGCGCTGAAGACCGAGCGCGTGGAATGGGCCGAGGCGCGTCGCGTCGAACTGATCGACCGCATGCGCAAGCGGCGGGGCCAGAGCTACCAGAAGAGCGGCGGCTGGAAGCCCACGCTGTTCAGCTTCCGCGGCTGATCACCCTGCGACGCGCGCGCCGCCCGCTGCAGGGGCGGCGCCACCGCGACGGTCAGCTTGCCATCCCGCCGCGCCATCCGATGGCGCGGCTTCGCCGCTCCCGCCAGGGAGCGCGCTACCAACCGAGGCCCGCTGCGAGCCCGAGTCCGACCAGCAGCGGCACCGCGCCGAGGCCGACGATGTTCACGAGCCAGCCGTACCAGGGCATCGGCGGGCGCTCGCTCGGCATCGCGCGACCGTATTCGACCGCGTCGAACACCACGCAGGTGTCCGCGATCATGTCGTGCAGTGCGCGCTTGCGCTCGGTCCACGCGGCGATCAGGTAGCCGATGCCGAACAGCGCGCCCGACACGATCTTGCCGAGGTAGCGTCCGCTCGCGCGGCCGAAGCCGATGCGACGGCCACGCTCGTCGACGACCTTGATGCCGAGCGCGCGCTTGCCCGGCGTCGCCTGCGCGGCGCCGCTTTCGAACACCGCGAAATAGAGCCACTGGATCACCAGCGATGCGACGGTCATCAGGCCGACCGTCGCGAACAGCGCTGGCAGCCCTCGGAACTCGCCCAGCGTGCCCAACACCGCGAACGACAGCACGCCCTGCAGGATCGCGAGCGCGACGCCGAGCAGCAGGCCGTCGATGATCATCGCGGCGCAGCGGCGCCAGAACCCCGCATGCACCGCGGGCGAATCGGGCAGCACCAACGCGAGGCTCGGCGCGGTCGCGGCTTTCGAGCGCGGCACCGGCGTCACCGAAATGTCGCCTGCGTGGAACGGCTTCTCGGGCAGCGGCTCGCTGCGCGGCGCCGGCGCCGCGTCGGGTGCAGCGGCCAGGTCGAGCGCGCGATAGGGCTTCCAGTCCTTCGAGCCGACTTCGGCCACACTCATCGTCGCGGGCCAGAGTCCATGTTCGATGCGTTCCTCGACCAGCACCCGCGGCACCGGGCCACGCGGCTTGCCATCGAGCAACAGGAACAGCGCCGGCCGCTCGTCCGGCGCGCAGATCTCGCTCGCCGCGCCGACCGCGGCCGCGCCGGCCTGCAGCGTTTGCAGCTTGCCGAGTTCGTCGCTGTGCTTGATCGCGAGCGGCGCGCGCGCGCGCAGCTGCGCCTCGAAACGCTCGGGCTCCATGCGGAAGTACGCGGCCAGCGCGGGCCATACCGCTTCGGGCGAATGGCCCGGCAGGACTTCGCCGGTCAATACCAGTGCGTAGCTGCCGTTCTCCATGCATCCCTCCCGCTCGTCGCCATCATGGCTGGGGTCGTTCGATGATCGCGGTCACGCCCATCCCGCCCGCGGTGCAGATCGAGACGAGGCCACGGCCCGAGCCGCGCTGCTCGAGCATCTTCGCGAGCGTCGCGACGATGCGCGCGCCGGTCGCCGCGAACGGATGGCCGGCCGCGAGGCTCGAGCCGTTGACGTTGATCTTCGCGGGATCGATCGCGCCGAGCGGCCGCTCGAGCCCGAGCCGGTCGCGGCAGTAGTCCTCGGACTCCCATGCGCGCAGCGTGCAGAGCACCTGCGCCGCGAACGCCTCGTGGATCTCGTAGTAATCGAAGTCCTGAAGCGTGAGCCCGGCCTCGGCGAGCATGCGCGGCACCGCGATCGTGGGCGCCATCAGAAGGCCTTCGCCGTGCACGAAGTCGACCGCGGCGACGCGTGCGTGCGTCAGGTACGCCTGCGCCTTCAGGCCGTGCGCCGCGGCCCACTCGTCGCTCGCGATGAGCACGGCGGCGCTGCCGTCGGACAGCGCGCTCGAGTTGCCCGCGGTCAGGGTGCCGTGGCCCGAGGTCTTGTCGAACGCGGGCTTGAGCGCGGCCAGCTTCTCGAGCGAGGTGTCGGCGCGCAGCACGTTGTCGCGGTCGACGCCGCGGAACGGCACCACGAGGTCTTCGAAGAACCCGCGATCGTAGGCCGCGGCGAGCTTGCGATGGCTCTCGAACGCGAGCCGGTCCTGCTCTTCACGGCCGATGTTCCATTCGCGCGCCATCAGCTCGCAGTGGTCGCCCATCGACTTGCCGGTGCGCGGCTCGGCGACGCCCGGGAACGAGGGCTTGAGTTCGGACAGCGAGAAGCCCTTGAGCGCGGCTTCGGCCTTCTGCAGCGGCGCGCGCGCGCGATTCATCGCAAGCATCCGCTGCTGCAACGGCCGCGAGTAGACGATCGGCACGTCGCTGGTGGTGTCGGCACCGCCCGCGATGCCGGCCTCGATCTGGCCCGCGGCGATCTTGTTCGCGATCAGGATCGCGTTGTCGAGCGAGGTGCCGCAGGCGCGCGCGGTGGTGATGCCCGGCGTGGTCGGCGCGAGCCCCGACGAGAGCGTCGCCTCGCGCGCGAGGTTCCAGTCCGATGCGTGCTTGATCACCGCGCCGTACGCGACTTCGCCGAGTTCGAGTCCGTGCAGGCCGAAGCGCTCGACGAGGGTGCCGAGCGTCTTGACAGCCATGCCGAAATTGCCGACGTCGGCATACGCCGTGTTGTTGCGGCAGAACGGAATCCGCACGCCGCCGATGATGCCTGCGCGCGCCGGTCGAATCGTCATGTCCCAGGCCTTGTCACTTGCTGATGGGGACAAGCCTACCTTCTGGGCCCCCGTTTGAGAATGTTTCAGCGTGGAGAGGCGCGGCGTCGTGCAGCCAGGCGCGCCATTCCGGCCAGAACATCCAGGCGCCGGGCTGGCGCCGGATCAGGGCAT
Organism: Pseudomonadota bacterium; assembly: GCA_023430685.1. Lineage (GTDB taxonomy): Bacteria > Pseudomonadota > Gammaproteobacteria > Xanthomonadales > Rhodanobacteraceae > Dokdonella_A. Next base: position 29,323 of record JAEYZH010000202.1, read on the forward strand.
CGAGACTCGCCGCGAGATCGGCCAGCACCGGTTCGACCGGCATCGGTCGGCGTGCTTCACCGATCACGACCCGCCGGTGCCCGGTCGCGAAGTCGATCTCCACCCAGCACGGCACGATCGGGACGTCCGCCGCATGCGCGAGCTCGAGCAGGCCGCAGGGAAGGCTCGCAGGGCGATCCAGCAGCTGCAGCGGGAGCTGGCCGCGCGGCGCGAGCCGGGGCGGCAGGTCGATCAAGCCGATCACGGGCGTACCTTCGGCGAGCGTGCGAAGCAGGCTTTCGCGCACGCCGGGCCGGTATGCGATCGGTGTGCCGCCGACGCGCTCGACCTCGGCCAGGCGGCGCAGGCCATATCGGTGCAACTGCGGGCGCCGCGCGAACGCTTCGGCCTCGAAGCGAGCCGACAGGAAACAGCTGCGGTGCCCGGCACGTCGCAATGCGCGACAGATCCACAAGCCGGTCCCGTAGTGGAAGGTCACCGCGACGAAGGCGCGGGCATCGGGCCACTGGCCTTCCAGCGTGACGTGCGCGGGCAACCAGTCGACCGGATGCCGGCGCGACAGATGGAGGTCTGCCACGTCCAGCAGCAACGTCGTGCGCACGTCATGCCTGAAGGCATCGGGATCGCTGATCGGCAGCGCCTCGAGCGCCACCATGGCACCGTCGACCGCATCACGGTACAGGCCCTCGTCGCGCGCAACGGAGCGGTAAAACCGGTACGCCAGCGGCCAGGGCATCCAAACCGGCAGCGCAGGCGCGAGCGAGAGCATCCATGCGTCGGCCACCGCGACGCGCAAAGCGGACGCGTTCACCGGCCTGCCCGCGTTCGCGCGGGAATCCATTCACGTTCAAGCATGCGATACGCGGTGTCGATCATCCCGAGCGCCGCGTAGGTCGCTTGCGCGCGCGCGTTGTCGCGCTCGACGTAGAGACGCAGCCCGATCACCTCTGCCGATTCGCGCGCGCGCCGCTCGACTTCGTCGTACATTGCGCGGAACACGCCGGTACGCCGCGCGTTCGGCATCACGTACACGCTTTGCAGCCACCACCAGTCGCCGTTTCGCCAGTCGCTCCATTCACGCGTCACCAACAGGCAGCCGACGCGCTCGCCGGCGTCCTCGGCGACGAGGTAGAACCCGCGCGCGGGATCGTCGAGCACGCCGCGCACTCCCGATTGCAGCGTGGCACGCTCGAGCCGCTTGTGTTCGGTTTCCGATGCCATGCGCATGTTCGCTTCGACGATGAATGCGACATCATCGAGGTCGGCATTCCGGATGCGCATCGTGCGGCCCGGATTCATTGCTTGCGGTTGTACGCGGACACGTACAGCTCGCCGACCGCCAGATCGACGAACGAGTAGCGCTGCAGTTCCGGCGTGTAGTCGACGCGGTCGTGCGTGCGCAGCGCCACCCGCCACGGCTCGAACCCGAGCGCGCGCAGCTCGCGCTCGAAGCCGTCGACCGTGATCGGGTTGAGCTCCGTGAACCATTGCCAGTACTGCGCCGGCGTCGCCACGTCCCCGCTGCGGTCCATGCGCTCGGGCTCGCTCGCGAGGATGCGCTCGCGCAACCAGTCGCGCGATCGCTTCAGATGGACGTAGGGTTCTTCCTGCGCGAAACGAAACTCGCCGAGGTGGTTGCCGACGTCGGAGTAGAACAGGCCCGGATGGGCCATCAGCAGGCCATCGGGCTTCAGGACGCGGCGGATTTCGGATAGCGCCCGCGCATAACCGCCAACGATGTGCTCGAGCGATCCCCACGACAGGACGACGTCGAAATGGTCGTCGGGAAACGGTATCGCATTCGCGCTGTCGGGCTGGAAGCTCAGGCAGGCGGGCAGTGGATCGACAGGCAGGTGCGCGCCGCGCAGGATGTCCGGCAGGCGTTCGTAGCCGCAGAACGGGTCGATGCCCACCAGCTGCAGCGGCTTCCAGCGCAATGCGATGCCGAGATCCGTGATGCCGTCGCCGCAACCCACGTCGAGGATGCGACCTTTCAGCAGCGGCGAATCACCGAGCAGGTAGCTCGCAACGGTGCGCGCCGCATGATCGAAGTGCTTGTAGAACCAGTCCGTAGGCCCGCGCTTCCATGCCAGCGCCTCGATGGGCGTCGAGCCGTCCAGTGCCTGCAACTGCCACGACAGCTGCGGCGATGCCCCGCGCCCGCCGCGCGATACTTCGAACGCGAGCGCCGCCTCGCCTGCCTTCAATGTTGCGCCTGCATCCTCGTGCCACAGCGCGACATGGGCAACGTATCGCCCTGGCGGCAAATCGATGCGTGCCGCCAGCGCGTGCACCTCGTATTGTCCGCGTGGCAGCCAGCTCACGTCCCAGCCCCCGGCCCGCAATTGGGCATGCAGGAAGGGTGCGCCTTCGTCGCGGGAAACGATGTCGATCGACACGTCCACTTCGAACACCACCGCGCCGTGGACCTCGAATGTCGTCGTCACGACGAACGGGTCGTCGCCTAGAACGGGATCGGCTGCGACGAATGCCTTGGTCAGCGAGATGTCGGACATGCGCTGGATGCAGCTTGCGGGACCTCATTGTACCTGCCCCGCCGTGGTCGCCGTCGCGTCCCGTGCCCACCAATGGACGGTCATTTGCTTCGGCGTGCCCAGTCCGATTCTCGAAGGACGCACCGGATGCCGCGGCTTTCTCGCTCGTGGCCCCTCCCTCGGTCGGAGATCGGCGATGACGGCGCGTGCAATGGGTGGACACCGATGCCTGGCACCTGCCATTGTCGTCACACCAGGCCCTGCCTCGATGGGCCCGGCTCGTTCCATACCAAGAGGATCCTGCGATGCGATCGACGATGGCGTCCGAGGCACCCGCAACTCGCAACCGCCTGGCCCGCTCGTTGGCCGGCATTGCAGCGAGCTCCCTCTTGGCGGGCGCCGGACCGGCCGTGGCTCTGAACCTCATGTCATTGGGGGATTCACTGGCAGAAGGCCTTTGCGCCATCGGCACGAGCGCCGATTGCACCGATCCGTACCTTGTGCCGGCCAACAACTCGGCGCGCAGCAATTACATGACCCATCCCGGCTTCTGCACCACGTTCGCCGAGCAGATGATCGAGACCTACAACACCGGAAACGCAGGCGGGTTTCGCGGGACGCTCCTCGCCAAGCTGACGGCAGCGGGGATTCCGGTCACCTACAAGGGACACGCCAACAGCGGAACCTACGGCTCGAACAACGCGCACGAAGGCCACGGGGGGTGGGGTGCGCGGCACATCGATTTCTGCGTCACGGGCTACCTGAACACGCAGCACCCGGATACCGTGCTGCTGCAGGTCGGCACGAACGACCTGATTGGTACGGCGCCGACGGCGGACATCGCCAATACCATCGATTCGATCCGGCGGAAGATCGTCCAGCACTCCCCGAACGCCCGCGTCCTGATTGCCTCCGTTCCGGACAAGTATTCCCCTTCCGGCGTTCGGGACACGCAATTCGAAAGCCGCAGGGACGACGTGGCGCAGCGAGTCGCGGACGCGTCCGGCCTTGACTTCCCTTGCACGGGCGGGAGCCTTCCCGACATGGGAGTCCTCACCGCGTCCGAAATGAATCTCGGCACCGGCGCGGGATTCCACCCCAATACGTCCGGTTACAACCGGATGGCCAGCATCTGGGCGTCATCGCTCACCACCCCGGAGTGCAAGTTCGATACGCGCACCTTCGTCATGCTCGGCGGAGTCCTGGTCGAAAGCATCACCGGCTATGGCAGATTCTGGCTCATGGGTGCCAACAGTTCCTACAGGGAGAGCGGCTACCTGAATCGTCCGTCGTGGGCGCGCTACCAGACCATCTGCGCAGGCAAACCGGTCTGCACACTCGATACGCGGATGTTCTCGGACAGCCCAGGCGGCCCGCAGGAGAACATCACCGCGTTCGACAAGTACTACAACTATTCGATGACGGGGGCGCATGTCTCTTCGGGCACCCTGCGGAGCGTGTCCAGGTACAACCAGCACATCTGCTCGCTCGTCGCAAGCGGCTGCGTATTCGACACGCGCGCGCTGCGCGCAAATGGCGCCATCGAGACGATCACCGCCTACGGCCGCTATTTCGACTTCCGATGGAGCAATGGTGCTTTCATCGCTTCAGGCGCGCTGGCGTCCGTTCCGCGCTATCGGCAGATCTGCAATCACAAACCGGCGAACCAGGCCCATTGCACGTTTGACACGAGGACCTACGTGCAGATCCCGAACTTCCCGTACATGGAAAGCATCACCGCCTACGGACGATTCTGGAATTTCGACGGGAATACCGGCGCGCTGCTCGACAGCGGCCTTCTTGCGGACGTGGGCAAGTACAAGCGGTCCTGATCCGCAGCGTGGCGGTGGACACCCAACCGATGAAGATTCCGGCGACGGCACGCTGCATGCCGCGTGGGCGAAGCGAGCAGCCTGGGTGAAACCGTCGGAGTTCTGGCGGGGCACGGAGCGTACCTGAGCGGCACTGGGGCAGAGTGCCTCGACACCCAGGTTGCCCACGCCGATCTGGCCGCCGCCATATCGGCACGGCGGAACAACCTGATCCGGTCGACACAGCCGGCGTGCTCCCTTCAGTGTCGCTTGCGCGAACTGCCGAG
>JAEYZH010000121.1 GCA_023430685.1 Pseudomonadota bacterium
GCTGGAACCAGTGGAAGGTGCACACGGCGCAAAAGGGCACCGAGGCCGCGGCGCGCTACCAGGCGCTCGCGGATGCGGCCGCGGCCGGCGACAAGGACGACGCGCACGAGATCGCGGCCACGTTGCGCGAGGAACATCCGAAGTCGATCTATTCCGCGCTCGCCGCATTGCGCGAGGCCGGGGATGCGGCGAGCCAGGACGATCTCGCGAAGGCCGCGAGCGAGCTCGCATGGGCACGCGAACACGTGCCCGACGGCGCGCTCGCCTCGCTCGTCGTGCTGCGCGAGGCGCGCGTCAAGCTCGCACAGGGCGATGCGGAGGCCGCGATCAAGCTCGTCGATGGCATCAAGCAGGACACCTACGTCGCGAGCGTCGGCGAACTGCGCGGCGATGCATTGCGCAAGCTCGGCCGGACCGATGACGCGCGGCGCGCGTACGAGGCCGCGCTGGCGGCGCTCGAGCCGCAGGCGCCCGCACGCGAGCTGCTGCAGATGAAGCTCGACGACGTCGCCGCGATCGCACCAGCGCCGGCGCCGGCAGCCGCCCCTGCAGCTGCAGTGCCGCCCGCAGCGGAGAAGCAAGGCTCATGAAGCGCATCCTCCTGCTCCTCGCGATCACGGCGAGCGCCTTCGCGCTCGGCGGCTGCAACTGGATCAAGGGCCTCGGCAAGAAGGACAACGTCGAGCCGCCTTCCGAACTGGTCGAGTTCACGCCGACCGCTCAGGTGGAACGTGCGTGGGGCGAGGGCGTCGGTGACGGCGCCGGCCGCTCCGGCGCGCTGCTCGCGCCCGTACATGCGGACGGCCGCATCTACGCGGCCTCGGTCGACGGCACCATCGAAGCGCTCGATGCAGCCAGCGGACGCACGATCTGGACGCGCCGCCTCGGCGAGCGCAAGGGCATGTTCTGGCGTCGCGGCGATGCCTCGCTGCGCTGGTCGGGTGGTCCGGGCGTCGGTGGCGACCTGCTCGTCGCGGGCAGCCTCGACGGCCACGTCTACGCGCTCGGCGCGACCGATGGCAGCGAGCGCTGGAACGTGCAGCTCGGCGCCGAGATCATCGCGCGCCCGGCGATCGCCGACGGTGTCGTGGTCGTGCGCACCAACGCGGGCCGCCTCGTCGGCCTCGATGCGAACGACGGATCGCGCCGCTGGGTGTTCGAACAGGCGGTGCCGGCACTGAGCCTGCGCGGCAACTCCTCGCCGCTGATCCTCAACGGCGTCGTCTACAGCGGCTTCGACAATGGTCGCGTCGTGGCCGTACGACTCGAGGACGGTGCCGAACTCTGGGTGCAGACCCTGGCCCCGGGCGAAGGCCGCACCGAAGTCGAGCGACTGTCCGACGTCGACGGCGACATCGCGACCGACGGATCCGTGCTCTACGCCTCCGGCTACCGCGGCCAGTTGATCGCGTTCACGCCCGACGCGGGGCGACCGCTCTGGCAACGTGAATTCTCGGCCTACGCGGGCGTGGCGGTCGGCGGCGAAGTGGTCGTCGCGGTCGATGCGGACGGCAATGTGTGGGCCTTCGACCGCGGCACGGGCGCGAACCTCTGGAAGCAGGATGGCCTGCGTTTCCGCTGGCTCAGCGCACCCGCGATCCAGGGCGACCACGTCGTCGTCGGGGACGGCCAGGGCTACGTGCACTGGCTGAGCCTGGCCGAAGGCAAGTTCGTCGCGCGCGAACGGCTCGGCCGCAAGCCGATCGAAGCGCCGCCCGTCGTGGCCGGCGACCTCGTCTATTTCGAGGACGTCAACGGCCGCATCGGCGCCTGGCGCATCCGCCCGTAGTGCGGTCGCGCCACGGCGCGCCGCGCATGCCGCGCATCGACTGATCCGGAGCCGAGCATGCTTCCCGTAGTTGCGCTGGTCGGGCGCCCCAACGTCGGCAAGTCGACGCTGTTCAACGTGATGACGCGCACGCGCGATGCGCTGGTCGCCGACATGCCCGGCGTCACGCGCGATCGCCATTACGGCGTGTGCCGGCTGATCGACCCGCCGTTCGTGGTCGTCGATACCGGCGGCCTCATCGAGAACGCGGAAGGCCTCGACAGCCATACCGTGCGCCAGGCCGGATTCGCGATCGACGAAGCCGACGTGGTCGTGTTCGTCGTCGATGCCCGCGATGGCCTGCTGCCGAGCGACCGCGCGATCCTCGATCGCCTTCGCCGCGGCGGCAAGCCGATGCGGCTCGTCGTCAACAAGGTCGACGGCCTCGACGAGCAGGTCGCGCTGGCCGAATTCGCCGCACTCGGCGTCGCCGACCCGTTGCCGCTGTCGGCTGCGCACGGGCGCGGCGTCACGCCGCTGCTCGAAGCGCTGCGTCCGCTGCTGCCCGAACCCGAGGCTGAGGCCGATGCTGCGCGTCCGGACGAAGGCATCCGCGTCGCGATCGTCGGCCGCCCGAACGCCGGCAAGTCGACGCTCGTCAACCGCCTGCTCGGCGAGGAGCGTGTGATCGCGTCCGAGCAGCCGGGCACCACGCGCGACTCGATCCGCGTCGCGCTCGAACGCGATGGGCGCCGTTACACGCTGATCGATACCGCCGGCATCCGGCGCCGCGCGCGCATCGAGGATGCACTCGAGAAGTTCAGCGTGATCAAGTCGCTGCAGTCGGTCGACGCGGCGCACGTCACGGTGCTGATGCTGGATGCGCGAGAAGGCGTCGCCGACCAGGATGCGGCGCTGATCGGCCATGTGCTCGACTCCGGCCGCGCACTCGTCATCGCGGTGAACAAGTGGGACGGCATGGACAAGTACCAGCGCGAGCAATGCATGGCGATGCTCGGTCGCAAGCTCGACTTCGTGCCGTGGGCTCGCCAGGTGTTCATCTCGGCGCTGCATGGCAGCGGCATCGCGGAGCTGATGAAGGCGATCAACCGCGCGCACGCCTCGGCCAACCACGTGTTCACCTCGTCCGAGCTCACGCGCGCGGTGGAGGCGGCGTACGCGGCGTACCAGCCGCCGCTCGTGCGCGGACACACGCCCAAGCTCAAGTACGCGCATCCCGGCGGCAACAACCCGCCGACGATCGTGATCCACGGCGCGCGCACCAGGCACATCGCGGAGAGTTATCGCCGCTACCTCGAGAACTTCTTCCGCAAGCGCTACCGCCTCGAAGGCACGCCCGTGCGGATCGAGTTCCGCGACGGCGACAACCCGTACGCAGGCAAGCGCAACGAACTGACCGAAGGCCAGCAACGTCGCCGCACGCGCATGATCCGCAACGCCAAGCGCGGCAAGCGCTGACGAGACCGCGATGGACGACGAGGCGCTCACGGTCGCGATCCTCGCCGGGGGCGCGGCGACGCGGCTCGGCGGATGCGACAAGGGCCTGCTGCTGCTCGACGGGCGCGCGCTCGTCGACCACGTGCTCGAAGCGGCGCGCGCGATGTCCGCGCCGCCACCCGCGATCCTCGTGATCGCGAACCGGAATCTCGACGACTATGCGCAGCGGGCGCGCACGCTCCCGGATGCACTGCCGGGGCGGCGTGGTCCGCTCGCGGGCGTCGCGACCGCACTCGCGGCGTGCACCACGCCGTGGCTGCTGACCTTGCCCGTGGATGGGCCCGATCCTCCGCGCGACCTCGCCGCGCGTCTGCTCGGTGTCGCGCACGCGCTTGCTGCGCCGGCCTGCGTCGCACACGATGGCGAACGTCGCCAACCGCTGTTCGCGCTGTATCGTCGCGATCTCGCCGCCTCCGCGGCGACCGCGGCGGCCGAAGGGCAGGGCGTGGCGCACTGGCAGGACCGGATCGGCGTGCACGAGGTTGATTTCGGCGATCGCAGGCGGCAGTTCGTCAATCTCAACACCCCGGAGGACATCGCCGCCCATGCTTGCGCCGACCGCTGACCCGCCCGGACCCTTGTCGGTCACCGAGGCGCTGGAACGGGTGCTCGCGCTCTGCGACGCGCGCGAACCCGCGGTCGAGCGGGTGGCCCTCGAGTCCGCATTCGGGCGCGTGCTGGTCCACGACGTGCAAGCACCCTTCGACCTGCCGCCGTTCGCGAACTCGGCGATGGACGGATTCGCGCTGCGCGGCGTCGACCTGCCGCTCGAGGACGAGCGCGCGTTCCGCTTGGTCGGCACGATGCTCGCGGGTTCGACGGCTGCACTCGCCTGCGCCGCCGGCGAATGCGTGCGCGTCACGACCGGTGCACCGATGCCCGAAGGCGCCGATACCGTCGTGATCAAGGAGAACGTGCGCGTCGCGGGCGGAGAGGTGATCGTCGGGGCGGGCGAGCGGCGCGGCGCGAACGTGCGGCCGGCCGGCGAAGATCATGCACGCGGCGAACTCGTCGCGCGAGCAGGGGAGGAACTCGACGCCGCGCGGCTCGGCGCGCTGGCCGCCTGCGGCATCGCCGCGATCGACGTCGCGCGGCTGCCGCGCGTCGCCTTGTTCGTGACCGGCGATGAACTGGTGCCCCCCGCACGGGCGCTCGGCTTCGGCCAGATTCACGACAGCAACCGCTACACGCTCGGCGCGCTGCTGCGCGCGATCGGCCTCGAACCCGTGCGCGTCGCGCACCTGCGCGACGATCGCGCCGCGCTGCGCGACGCGCTGCTCGCCGCGGCGCAGGACTGCGACGTGATCATCAGCAGCGGCGGCGTGTCGGCCGGCGAGGCCGATTTCATGCCCGAACTGGTCGCCGAGCTCGGCCGCGTGCATTTCTGGAAGGTGCGCATGCGTCCCGGCATGCCGCTGCTCTGCGGCGGGATCGGCTCCTCGCTGGTGTTCGGCTTGCCGGGCAATCCGGTCTCGACGGTCGCGACGTTCCTGCTGCTCGTGCAGCCCGCCCTGCTCGCGCTGCAACGCGCGATCGAACCGCGGCCGCAGCGCTGGAAGGCGCGACTCGCGGCGCCGGTCGTGAAACGACACGCGCGCGCGGAGTTCCTGCGCGCCCGGCTCGAATGGCGCGACGACGGCGGCTGCTGGGTCACGCCGCTCGCGAAACAGGGGTCCGGCATGCTGCGCGGCCTTGTCGAGGCCGATGCGCTCGTCGCATTGCCCGAAGCGCCCTGCGAACTTGCGCCGGGACACGTCGTGGACGTGCTGCCGCTGCCACGGGCGCGCCCATGATGGCCGAGGAACAGCCCCCGAGCATGCACGAGATCGATCCCGTCGAGGCACTCGACCGCCAGCGCAACGGCGCGTTGCTGATCGACGTGCGCGAGCCCGACGAGCGCGCGAGCGGATTCGCGGCGGCCTCGCTCGCGCTGCCGCTCGGCGAACTCGACCGCGGAATCGGCGCGCTCGCGCCGGCACGCAGCCGCGAAGTGCTCGCGATCTGCGCGAGCGGGAAACGTTCGCGGCTCGCGGTGGAGCGCCTGCATGCACTCGGTTACGCGCACGCGCGCTCGGTGCGCGGCGGCTACACGCGCTGGCTGCAGCAAGGCTTGCCGAGCGAACTCGGCAACCTCGATGCGGACTTCGCCGAACGCTATTCGCGCCATCTGCTGCTGCCGGAAATCGGCGTCGCGGGGCAGCTGCGCCTGGCCGGTGCACGCGTCGCGCTGGTCGGCGCGGGCGGGCTCGGCGCTCCGGTCGCGCTTTACCTCGCGGCGGCCGGCGTCGGTGGCCTCCGACTCATCGACGACGACCGCGTCGAGCGCTCGAACCTGCAGCGCCAGGTCGTTCACACCGATGCACGCATCGGCGTGCCGAAGGTCGAGTCGGCGCGCAGCGCCCTCACCGCGTTGAATCCGACGCTCTCGATCGAGGCCGTCGCGCAACGCATCGAGGCATCCAACGTCGAGGCGCTGCTGCGCGGCCACGACGTGATCGTCGACGGCGCCGACAATTTCCCGACCCGTTACCTGCTGAGTGCCGCGAGCCTGCGCCTCGGAATCCCGATGGTGTACGGTGCCGTGCATCGATTCAGCGGCCAGGTCAGCGTGTTCGATCCGCGCCGCGCGGATTCGCCGTGTTACCGCTGCCTGTTCCCGCACCCGCCATCGGCGGCCGAAGCGCCCAACTGCAGCGAGGCAGGCGTGCTCGGCGTGATGCCCGGCATCGTCGGCATGTTGCAGGCGAGCGAAACGCTGAAGCTGCTGCTCGGCATCGGCGAACCGCTGGTCGGGCGCCTGCTCTGCCACGACGCGCTCGCGGGGACGTTCCGCGAACTGCGCCTGCCGCGCGATCCCGAATGTCCGGGCTGCTCGGATCCCGCCGCATTCAGCGGCTACGAGGATCTCGCGCGCAGCTGCGCGGCGCCGTAGTCAGGCCTTCGAGCAACCGGCTTCCAGCGCGGATCGCCCACAGGGTGGGCTCCTACGCCTTCGCGGCGAGCAAGCGGCGCTGCAGCTCCTGCGCCTGCTCGAACGCCGCGAGCTGCTCGGGCGTCGCGTCGGCCTGGTGCCTGGCCTTCCATTGCGCGAAAGGTTCGCCGTAGATGCGCTCGCGCGCAGCGTCCCTGTCGATCTCGACGCCACGCGCCTCCGCGGCCTCGCGATACCAGTCGGCGAGGCAGTTGCGGCAGAACCCCGCGGTGATCATGAGGTCGATGTTCTGCACGTCGGCGCGCAGGGCGAGGTGCTGCAGCAGCCGGCGGAATGCAGCGGCCTCGAGTTCGGTTTCGATGTCGGTCATGGGCACGTCGCGGGTCCGGGTGGTCGCCTGCGCGCCAATGGAGATGTTCAAATCGGGGCCGGCTCGCCCATAATGCGCGTTTCCGGCCGGATTCCCAATGCCTGCACGATTGCTCGACGGGCGCCGCATCGCCGACCAGGTGCTGCAGGGCGTCGCCACGCGCGTGAAGGCGCGCGTCGCCGAAGGCAAGCGCGCGCCCGGACTCGCGGTGATCCTCGTCGGAGCGGATCCCGCTTCCTCGGTGTACGTGCGCAACAAGCGGCGCGCCTGCAGCCAGGTCGGCTTCAACTCGCTCGACTTCGACTTGCCCTCCGACACCAGCGAAGGCGAGCTCGTCGCGCTGATCGATCGCCTCAATGCGGATGCCGACGTGCACGGGATCCTGCTGCAGCTGCCGCTGCCGCCCGGCGTCGATGCGACACGCCTGATCGACCGCATCGATGCGCGCAAGGACGTCGACGGGTTCCAGGCCGAGAACGTCGGCCGGCTCGTGCTGAGGCAACGCGGTCTCAGGCCCTGCACGCCGAAGGGCGTGATGAAACTGCTCGCCTGCACCGATCGTCCGGTGCGTGGCCGCAAGGCCGTGGTGGTCGGCGTGTCGAACCACGTCGGTCGTCCGCTGATCCTCGAACTGCTGCTCGCGGGCTGTACGACGACCGGCTGCCACAAGTTCACCGGCGACCTCGAGGCCGAGATCCGCCAGGCCGACATCGTCGTCGTCGCCGCCGGGAAACCCGGCCTCGTGCGCGGCGAGTGGATCAAGCGCGGAGCGGTCGTCATCGACGTCGGCATCAACCGGCTCGACGACGGACGCCTCGTCGGCGACGTCGATTTCGACGCGGCCGCGGAGCGCGCGTCGTGGATCACCCCGGTTCCCGGTGGCGTCGGCCCGATGACGGTCGCCACGCTGATGGAGAACACGCTCGAGGCCGCGGAGTCGTTCTTCGACTGACGGCGTGTATCGCGGGTCGACAGCGCCGCCTGGTGAATCGCATCGCCCCGTAGGAGCCCACCCTGTGGGCGATCCGCGCAGGAAACCGGTTGCACTCGGGCGTGCGAAACGGCGCACATCGCGCACAGGGTGCGCTCCTACAACGCGCTGCGACCCGGCGTCGGCGTCCACGCCGCCGCGAGGCGCGCGACGAGGCGTTGGCGATAATCCTCGGCCGGCAACGCCGCCGAGAGTCCGACCAGCGTCGCTTCTGCCTGTCCGGTTTCGGCGGTGCACAATCGATCGAGCGATTGCGCGATGCGCGCATCCGGATCGTCCGCGCCCGCGGCCGCCACGAAGCGGCGCGCGAGGTCGCCGGCTTCTTCGCAACCCCCGGGTGCGCGAGCAGCCGGGCCGGCACTCGCGAAACGCAGCGCGAGCATCAGCGTGCGCGTCTGCAGCATCGTCGCGTGTTCCGGCGGATGCATCGGGGAGAGCAGGGCGAGGCTCTGCTCGAAATCCGCTCGCGCTTCCGCCGCGCGGCCCTCGGCGAAGCCGACGATGCCGCGCCAGCGCAGCGCGCGACCGGCGTCGACCGGGCGCTGCAGCCGGGTTGCGAGCGCGATCGATTCGTCGAGGTGGTTGCGCGCGTCCTGGTCGGCGCGGCGCAGGAATTCGACGGTTCCGAGGCTCGCGAGCCCCGCGAGCAAGGCGCTGGCCTGCGTATCACCCTTGGTCCGGGCAACACGCACCGCGCGCTCGAGCACCTCCTCGGCGCGATCGAGCTGACCCGCGCGGTAGTGCGCGATGCCGAGGTTGATCAGGTTGTCCGCGAGCACCGAGTGGTCGGGTCCGTACAGGGATTCGAGCGTGCGCAGCGAATCCTCGCGCAGCCGCAGTCCTTCCTCGTTCTGCCCCTGCGCGAACAGCGCGCCGGCGAGCGTGTCCTGGGCTTCGGCCAGCGCACGCGGCGCATCGCCGGCTGCTGCAAGCTCGTCGACGAGCGGGCGCAGCAGCGCCTCCGCCTCCGCCGCGCGGTCGAGCTTGACCAGCGAGAACGCGAGCGTGTCGTGCAGCTCCGCGCGCAGTTCCCGTCGCGCAGGCGCATGATCGAGCAGCGCGAGCGCGCGCCGCGAGTTCGCGACGATGTCCTCGTGGCGGTTGTGGTGCAGCAGGTCGCGCGCGCCGAGGTAGAGGCCTTGCGCGATCATGCCGGCCTGCTCCGGATCGCGCGGGTCCAGCGCGGCCTCGGCGCGCGCGAGCAGCGGAGCGCACGCATCGGTGCGATCGCGCTGCACCAGCAGTGCGCACCGCAGTTGCAGTGCTTCCGCGGCGAGCAGCGGATCGCCCGAACGCGCGGCGATCAGATCGGCTTCGTCGAGCAGCGGTTCGGCCGGGTCGGGCAGGTCGAGGTCGATGTAGGCCGACGCGATCGACAGCAGCAGGCGTACGCGCACGTCGTCGTTGCCGGCGAGCGCATGCCGGATGCCGCGCGCACCTTCGTCGAGCAGGTCGCGTGCACCGAGGTTCGCGCGCCCGCGTTCGCCGGGGTCCGCATTGCGGAACAGCGAGGTCATGAACGCGAGTGCCTCCTGCGCGGTGTCGCGCTGCACGCGCGCCTCGCGTGCCTGCCACAACGCGGCGCCGAGTCCACCCGCGAGCGCGAGCACGGCGGCGGCGGACGCCGCCAGCGCCCAGCGATGACGGCGGGCGAAGCGCCCCGCGCGGTAGCGCCAGCCGCCGCGATGCGCGTGCACGGGCTTGTCGTCGAGATGCCGCTGCAGGTCCGCGACGAGGGCAGCCACGCTCGCATAGCGCATTTGCGGTTCGGGACGCAGTGCCTTCAGGATGATCGCGTCGAGATCGCCCTGCAGGCGCCGGCGCAGGCGCCGCGGCGTGCTCTCGCGTCGTGCCGCGATGCGCGCCGCCTCGCCGTCATCGTTCTCGCGCACGACCAGTGAGCTCGGGCGCGTCGGCGCGCGTGCGCCCGCGGGATCGTCGGCTCGCCCCTGCAGCCGGCGCCCGGTCAGCAGTTCGTGCAGCAGCAGGCCGAGCGCATACACATCGACCGCCGTGGTCACCGGCCCGCCCTGGACCTGCTCGGGTGCCGCATATTCGGGCGTGAACACGCGGGTCGCGGTCGCTTCGTCGGTGCCCGGCGCATCGATGAGCTTGGCGATGCCGAAGTCGAGCAGCTTCACGACGCCATCGCGCCCGACCAGGATGTTCGAGGGCTTGAGGTCGCGATGCACGACGAGATGCTGGTGCGCGTGGGAGACCGCCGCGCAGACCGTGATCATCAGGCGCAGGCGCGATTCCACCCCGAGTGCCCGGCGATCGCACCAGGCGCGCAGCTCTTCGCCATCGATGTACTCGAGCGCGAGCCACGGCTTGCCGTCCGCACTCACGCCGCCGTCGACGAGGTGGGCAATGTTCGGGTGCTGCAGCGTCGCGAGGATCTGGCGCTCGGCATGGAACCGCCTGGCCGCGTCCTGGCCGTCCCATCCGCCGCGGATCAGCTTGATCGCGACCTGCTGGTCGAAGCCGCCGTCGACGCGCTCGGCGAGCCAGACAGCCCCCATGCCGCCGCGACCGATCTCGCGCACGAGCCGGAACGGCCCGAGCCGCATTCCCGCATGGTCCGGGCCGACTGGCTCGACGTATTCGCCGGCCAGCCCCGACACCAGCGCCGGGGCGACGTCCGCGAGCCCGGTCGGCTCGGTCGACTCCGCATCGGCGCGCAACAGTGCGAGCGCTTCCGCGCGCACGCCTGCGTCATCGGGGCAGGCCGCGGCAAGTCGCGCCTCCCATTCCGCGGCGGGCGATTCGGCCAGCTGCTCGAACAACGCCCGCGCGCGGCGCCAGCGCTCGGCATCCATCGGATTCCCGGCAGTCTCGACCCGCGCATTCTAGGCGATGCGCGGCCAGCTTCGATCGGTTCCGGCTGTCCGGAATGCGATGCCGCTCGCGCAATGTTCCCCCGCGGCAACGCCGCGCGCACTACCATGCGCCGAGGAGGCCCCCATGACCGAGCACCCTGCGGACCTGACCCGTGCGATCGCCGCGAGCGGCGACGACCGCGCCGCGCGCGAAGAGGCGCTGCGCCTTGCGTGGGACGACCTCATGCGCATCGCGCGCGCGGAGCTCGCGCGCCATCGGCGTGGCGAGACGCTCAACACGCGCGCGCTCGTCAACGAGGTCTACCTCAAGCTGTTCGAAGGCAGCGGCGGCGTGTTCGAGAACCGCACGCACTTCTTCGCGACCGCGGCGCGCGCGATGCGCCAGGTGGTCATCGATTACGCGCGCGCACGCCTCGCCGATCGCCGAGGCGGCGGTGCCGAACACGTTTCGCTCGATGCACTGGAGGGCGCGCCGCTGCCGATCGACGAGCAGGCCGAGCAACTCGTCGGCATGGACCGCGCGCTCGAGAAACTCGCGGCGCTCGACCCGCGGCTCGTGCAGGTGGTCGAGCTGCGCTTCTTCGCGGGCCTCGAGGTCAAGCACATCGCGGAACTGCTCGGCGTGTCCGAACCCACGATCAAGCGCGACACGCGCGCGGCGAAGGCGTTCCTGCACAAGGAACTGTCCGCGGCCTGACACGCTACGATGGGCGATGAATCCTCCCGCCCTCGAACTCCTCCACGTCGACGAGCATCTCGTCGCGGTGGACAAGCCACCCGGGCTCGCGGTGCATCGCAGCCGCCTCGTCGGCGATGACGACGACTACCTGATGGACCGCCTGCGCCTGCAGGTCGAAGGGCGCCTGCATGCGGTGCACCGCCTCGATCGCGCGACCAGCGGCGTGCTGCTCGTCGCGCGATCGAGCGAAGCGGCGGCCTAGCTCGGCCGCCAGGCGATGGCGCGCGAGATGGGCAAGACCTATCTCGCGGTCGTGCGCGGTTGGCCGGCGGAGCAGGGCGAGATCGACTATCCGTTGACCGGCGCGGGACTGCGCGGCGAGGCCAAGCCCGCGCTCACGCGCTGGCGCCGGCTCGCGACGACGGAAGTCCCGATCGCACAGGGGCGCTACGAGCAGCAGCGCTACGCGCTGCTCGAGGTCTCGCCCGAAACCGGCCGCTACCGGCAGATCCGGCGCCACTTCCACCACGTGTCGCACCACCTGATCGGCGACACCAGCCACGGCCGCGGCGACCACAATCGGCTGATCCGGCAACACTTCGGCGTGCACCGGCTGATGCTGCACGCGCTGCGACTGGAGGTCGTGCATCCGGTCACGCGCGAACCGCTGCTGATCGAGGCGCCAGTCGATGCGGCGTGGCTGCGGCTGATGGCCGCATTCGGCTGGCAGGACGCGGTGCCGTCAACGCTTGCCCGGTAGGCTGGACAACCGAAGGTCGGCCGGCGCTCCGACTACGCCGGTGCCCGAGCCGGCCGCGCTGCGCGCGTCCAGCCTACGACCACGGCTCCGTCTCGCGATTGCGCTTGGCCCGTCCGTTTCGAGCCTGTAGAATAGGGCATGCGCATACTCACCGAAGCCCTCACCTTCGATGACGTCCTGCTGGTTCCGGCGCACTCCGCCGTCCTTCCGCGCGACGTCGACCTCTCCACGCGCCTCACGCGCGACATCCGCCTGAACCTGCCGATCGTGTCCGCCGCCATGGACACGGTGACCGAAGCACGGCTCGCGATCACGATGGCGCAATGCGGCGGCATCGGCATCATCCACAAGAACATGTCGATCGAGCGCCAGGCCGCCGAAGTGCGGCTGGTCAAGAAGTTCGAGGCCGGCGTGATCCGCGATCCGATCACGGTCGGCCCGCAGACTTCGATCCGCGAAGTCATGCAGATCACGCGCGCGCACAACATCTCGGGCGTGCCGGTCGTCGACGGCGAGCAGCTCGTCGGCATCGTGACCAATCGCGACCTGCGCTTCGAGAAAAAGCCGGACGATCCGGTCAAGAACATCATGACGCGCAAGGATCGGCTCGTCACGGTGAAGGAGGGCGCCGAGGACGAGGAAGTGCTCGCGCTGCTGCACAAGTTCCGCATCGAGAAGGTCCTCGTCGTCGACGACGCGTTCCGCTTGCGCGGACTGATCACCGTGAAGGACATCCAGAAGGCGCGCGACAACCCGAATGCGTGCAAGGACGACCACGAGCGCCTGCGCGTCGGCGCCGCGGTCGGCGTCGCGGGCGACACCGAGCAGCGCGTCGCCGCGCTGGTCGAGGCCGGCGTCGACGCGATCGTCGTCGACACCGCGCATGGCCATTCGCAGGGCGTGATCGAACGCGTGCGCTGGGTGCGCCGCAACTTCCCGAAGCTGTCGCTGATCGCGGGCAACATCGTGACCGCCGACGCCGCACGTGCGCTCGTCGATGCCGGAGCGGACGCGGTCAAGGTCGGCGTCGGTCCCGGCTCGATCTGCACCACGCGCATCGTCGCGGGCGTCGGCGTGCCGCAGATCACCGCGATCTCGATGGTCGCGAAGGCACTCGAAGGCACCGACATCGGCCTGATCGCCGACGGCGGCATCCGCTATTCCGGCGACATCGCCAAGGCGCTCGCCGCCGGCGCAGACTGCGTGATGATCGGCGGCATGTTCGCCGGCACCGAGGAAGGCCCCGGCGACGTCGAGCTGTACCAGGGCCGCTCCTACAAGAGTTATCGCGGCATGGGCTCGCTCGGCGCGATGGAGAAGGGGTCGAAGGACCGCTATTTCCAGGACGAAGCCGACGCCGACAAGCTCGTGCCCGAGGGCATCGAAGGACGCGTGCCGTACCGGGGACCGCTGCGCAGCATCGTCCACCAGCTTGCGGGCGGCCTGCGCGCGTCGATGGGCTACATCGGCTGCGCGACGATCGAAGAGATGCGCACCAGGCCGCAGTTCGTGCGCATCACCTCGGCAGGTCGCCGCGAGTCGCATGTACATGACGTCGCGATCACCAAAGAGGCTCCAAACTACAGGCTGGACTGATAGCCCACTCCATTTGCCCACCAATCAACGCGCCCTGAGCGACATCAGGTCTAAATGAAACTGCGCGAACCTCCGCGACGGACGGGTATCACCGAACTTGCGGATGAAGAGTTGCTTCTGTTCGATGCGCTGTTCGCCTGTCCGTGGCCGGTTCGTGCGCTGAGACAGGCAGAGTATGGGTATCACCTTGGCGTGGACTATTCCCACGGTCTCGACGATGCAGCCCTCAAGGTCAGGATCGTCGATCTTGCCAGCCGGGGTCTGATCGATGTTCAGATCAAGGACTCGACGCCGCATCGTGGATGGGAGTATTGCGGGCTGACGCCGGCGGGTGGCGCATTGTGGGAACTCGAGCGTGAGCCCGATTGGTCCAAATACTGTTCCGACGGGCAGGACGCAGAAGGAAACTACGTGTTCGATGCATATAGCGAGCAGGTGGCCGTCGCTTGCATGCATGCATACGAAGCTGCCGGATTTGTCGCATTCGATCTGGCCAGGGCCGCATGCCATCGATTTGAGCCGGGTGGAAAGCGGCGAGCGTGGCCTTTGATCAGTTGGAAGGAATCGAGCCTCGACTACTCCATTGTCGTTCCCGGAGAGGGCAGGGTGCGCCAACCCCACGAGGTCGACACGAGCGCCGAATACGCATCTCGTCGATGGTGGTGGCGCATCATCGGCGAACTGGCGACTTTGCAGCGCCCAGAACTTGACCAGGTATCCGATGCAAACAATTCACGCTGACAAAATCCTGATCCTCGACTTCGGCGCGCAGTACACGCAGCTGATCGCGCGGCGCATCCGAGAAATCGGGGTCTACTGCGAGGTGTGGGCATGGGACCATGATCCGGCCGCGATCGCCGGGTTCGGCGCAAAGGGCATCATCCTCTCGGGTGGGCCGGAGTCGACGACCGAGGCCGGTGCGCCGATCGCGCCGCAGGCGGTGTTCGACAGCGGGCTGCCGATCCTCGGCATCTGCTACGGCATGCAGACGATGGCCGCGCAGCTCGGCGGCGCAACCGAGGCTGCGGACGCGCGCGAGTTCGGCCATGCGAAGGTCGAGATCGTCGCGGCCGATGCGCTGCTGGACGGTCTCAGCGACCACGCGCCCGAGCGCGCGCTCGATGTCTGGATGAGCCACGGCGATCACGTCGCCGCAGCGCCGCCGGGCTTCGTGGTCACCGCCCGTACCGACCGCATCCCGGTCGCCGCGATGTCGGACGAGGCGCGCCGCTGGTACGGCGTGCAGTTCCATCCCGAAGTCACGCACACGAAGCAGGGCATGGCGCTGCTGCGCCGCTTCGTGGTCGACATCTGCGGCTGCGCGACGCTGTGGACCGCCGCGAACATCATCGAGGACCAGGTCGCGCGCGTGCGCGCGCAGGTCGGCGACGACAAGGTGCTGCTCGGCCTCTCGGGTGGCGTCGATTCCTCGGTCGTTGCCGCACTGCTGCATCGCGCGATCGGCGATCGCCTGACCTGCGTGTTCGTCGACACGGGCCTCCTGCGCTGGAAGGAAGGCGACCAGGTGATGGCGACGATGGCGCAGCACATGGGCGTCAAGGTGATCCGCGTCGACGCGGCGCAGCGCTATTTCGATGCACTCGCGGGCGTCGACGAACCCGAAGCCAAGCGCAAGAT
The DNA here is from genome assembly GCA_023430685.1 of Pseudomonadota bacterium. Taxonomy (GTDB): domain Bacteria; phylum Pseudomonadota; class Gammaproteobacteria; order Xanthomonadales; family Rhodanobacteraceae; genus Dokdonella_A. The sequence continues at coordinate 15,093 of JAEYZH010000121.1, forward strand.
CATCGGGCGGCTGTTCATCGAGATCTTCGACGAGGAAGCGCACACGCTCGAGGGCGTGAAGTGGCTCGCGCAGGGCACGATTTACCCTGATGTGATCGAGTCCGCGGGCAGCAGCACCGGCAAGGCCCACGTGATCAAGTCGCACCACAACGTCGGCGGCCTGCCCGAGCGCATGAAGCTCCAGCTCGTGGAACCGCTGCGCGAACTGTTCAAGGACGAGGTGCGCCGCATCGGCGTCGAACTCGGCCTGCCACGCGAGATGGTCTACCGCCACCCGTTCCCGGGCCCGGGCCTCGGCGTGCGCATCCTCGGCGAGGTGAAACTCGAGTACGCCGACATCCTCGCGCGCGCCGATGCGATCTTCATCGAGGAACTGCGCAAGGCCGATCTCTACGACCGCACGAGCCAGGCGTTCGCGGTGTTCCTGCCCGTGAAATCGGTCGGCGTCGTCGGCGATGCGCGCGCGTACGAATGGGTGATCGCGCTGCGCGCGGTCGAAACGATCGACTTCATGACCGCGCACTGGGCGCACCTGCCGTACGACTTCCTCGGCAAGGTCAGCAACCGCATCATCAACGAATTGCGCGGTGTCTCGCGCGTGGTCTACGACATCAGCGGCAAGCCGCCGGCGACGATCGAGTGGGAATGATTTTCCCCGAGCCGCCCACGTTCGGTGGCTTCAATG
>JAEYZH010000119.1 GCA_023430685.1 Pseudomonadota bacterium
TCCGGGTTCCGCACCGTCGGGCACGCCTGCGCCGGTCGCGGGCGGCGTCGGGCCGCGTCCGCGCCGCGTTGCAACGAAGGCGCCACCAGCGGGGGCCAGGGCCGCACCACCGCGCGTCGATCCGCCATCGCGCGACAGCGAGGACAGCGCTGCGGTGCCCTCGTTCGCGCGCACGCAGCCGCCACCGCCGCCGCGCGCGCCGTCATCCGCGCATCCGGCCGATGCCTCGACGCGCTCGCTGCGCGTGATCGACGCGCTGCTCGCTCGCCTTCCGCCGCCGCACCGCGCGCGCATCCGCGAATACCTGGTCCTCATGCGCATGGACCGACCGGTCGGGGCGCTGCTGCTGCTGTGGCCGACCTGGTGGGCGTTGTGGTTCGCGGCCGGCGATTTTCCGCCGATCGGACCGCTCGTGATCTTCACGCTCGGCGTGTTCGTGATGCGCAGCGCCGGTTGCGTGATCAACGACTACGCCGACCACGCCTGGCTCGACGCGCACGTCGAGCGCACGCGCGCGCGCCCGATGGCGGCCGGGCGCGTCTCCAGGCGCGAGGCGCTGCTGCTGTTCTCGGGCCTGCTCGCGTTCGCGTTCGTGCTGGTGCTGTTCACCAACGCGCTGACGATCAAGCTGTCGTTCGTCGGCGCGGCGCTGGCGGCGCTGTATCCGTTCGCCAAGCGCGTGACGCATCTTGCACAGGTCGTGCTCGGCGCCGCATTCGGCTGGTCGATCCCGATGGCGTTCGCGGCCGTCACCGGTGCGCTGCCACCGCTGTGCTGGTTGCTGTTCCTCGCCAACGTGCTGTTCTCGGTGATCTACGACACCGAGTACGCGATGGTCGACCGCGACGACGACCTGCGCGTCGGCGCGAAGTCGACCGCGATCCTGTTCGGCGACGCGGACCGCGCGATCATCGGCGTGCTGATGGCCACGTTCCTGCTCGCGATGACGCTCGCGGGCACGCGGGCGGAACTCGGCTGGCCGTGGTTCGCGGGCGTCGCGATCGCGGCGGGCCTGTTCGGCTGGCAGCAATGGCTGATCCGCACGCGCGAGCGCGACGCGAGCTTCGCGGCCTTCCGCAACAACAACTGGGTCGGCCTCGCGCTCTGGGTCGGCCTGCTGCTCGCGCTCGCGCTGCGCTGACGCGCTGCGTCGCGGGTCTCAGCGCGCCGGCGCGCGCGCGAGCACCCAGGCATCGACGCGCGCGACCCCATGGCGGCGCAGCACGGTCGCGGCCTCGCGCAGGGTCGCACCGGTCGTCATCACGTCATCGAACAGCACGACATGTTCGGGCAACCGTGCATCCTTCGCGAGCTCGAACGCGGCGCGCAGGTTCCTGCGCCGCGCGCCCGCGTCGAGCCCGGTCTGCGCCGGCGTCGCGCGCACGCGGCGCAGCAGGTCGTGGCGCAGCGGAATCCCGCTCGCGCGCGCGAGCGGGCGCGCGAGTTCGAGGGCCTGGTTGTAGCCGCGCTGGCCGAGCCGCGCGCGGTGCAGGGGCACCGGCACGATCAGTTGCGGGCGCGCCGGCGCGTCGGCTTCGAGGCGATCGATCATCAGCGAGGCGAGCACGCGCCCCGCGGCGAGGTCGGCGTGGAACTTGAAGCGCGCCTCGAGCAGGTCGAGCGGATGCGCATAGCAGAACGGTGCCCAGGTCGTCGCGAACGGCGGCTCCGAGGCGAGGCATTCGCCGCAGGACGGCGCGCGCACCTCGAGCGGCAAGGCGCAGCGCGCACAGCCGCTGGCATTCACGGTGAGGTCCGCGAGGCAGCCCGCGCAGAGGTCGCGCCCGGAGATGCCGGGCGCGCCGCAGAGCAGGCAGCGCGGAGGCCATGCGCGCCGCACGACCCAGGTCGTTATCGCGTCAACCGCCGTGAGTCGATCCAAGTTGACAGCCTCCTCCATGGCCCCGAGACTTTCCCGACGCCGCGTTCCTCGCCGCGTCGCCGCCACTTTAACCGGACCCGCGCATGACTGCCCTCCGCCACGACTGGACCCGCCCCGAGGTGCTCGGCCTGCTCGGACTGCCGTTTGCCGACCTCGTCGCGCGCGCGCAGGCCGTGCACCGTGCGCACCACGACCCGAACGCGGTGCAGGTGTCGACCCTGCTCTCGATCAAGACCGGCGGCTGCCCGGAGGACTGCGCGTATTGCCCGCAGGCGGCGCGCTACGCGACCGGCGTCGAGGCCGAGAAACTGATGTCGCTCGATGCGGTGCTCGCGAAGGCGCGCGCGGCGAAGGCGGCCGGCGCGACGCGCTTCTGCATGGGCGCCGCCTGGCGCTCGCCGAAGGACCGCGACATCCCCAAAGTCGCCGCGATGATCGGCGCGGTCAAGTCGCTCGGCATGGAGACCTGCGCGACGCTCGGCATGCTGAGCCAACCGCAGGCGCAGGCGCTCAAGGGCGCGGGGCTCGACTACTACAACCACAATCTCGACAGCGCCCCGGAGTTCTACGACGAGATCATCCACACGCGCGTGTTCGAGGACCGCCTCGAGACACTCGGCCACGTGCGCGAGGCCGGCCTCAAGACCTGCTGCGGCGGCATCGTCGGCATGGGCGAATCGCGCGCGGAACGCGCCGGGCTGCTGCAGGCGCTCGCGAACCTGCCGGCGCACCCGGATTCGGTGCCGATCAACCGCCTCGTGCGCGTGGCCGGCACGCCGCTGGCCGAGGCGAAGGATCTGGACCCGTTCGAGTTCGTGCGCACGATCGCGGTCGCGCGCATCCTGATGCCCGCCTCGATGGTGCGCCTGTCCGCGGGCCGCGCGGAGATGAGCGACGAACTGCAGGCGCTGTGCTTCCTCGCGGGCGCGAACTCGATCTTCTACGGCGAAAAGCTCCTGACCACGGGCAATCCTGACACCGCGCGCGACCTCGCGCTGTTCGAGCGCCTCGGCATCCATGCGCTGCAGGTGGAAGCGGAATCGACCACGGTCCACGCCGACATCGTGGAGCCCGGCGTTGCCGCGTGCCTGTAAGCCCCGTCGGTC
>JAEYZH010000130.1 GCA_023430685.1 Pseudomonadota bacterium
GGTCAGGCTGGACGAGAGCGGATCGCCAGACGCCGGATTCGGTGAACAGGGGGTCGCCACGGTTCCGTTCGACCTGACCATCCCCGCCAATGAGTCCGCTCAGGATCTCGTTCGGCAATCGGACGGAAAGCTGGTCCTGGTCGGGAACGCACGCTATGGTGATTCAGACTGGTCCAGCGCCTTGGCGGCTCGCGTCAGCCCTGCAGGCATCCTCGATCCAACGTTCGGGGAGAACGGCAAGGCGGTGTTCACGTTTGGCCTTTCCGAAATCGACTCGCAGCTGTTCACGGCGGCAGGCATTGCGAATGGCCGGATCCTCGCGGCCGGTGGAGCCATCGTCGGAGACGACGAGGTTTCGTTCGACAGCGTCGCCGTCCGCCTCGACAACGACCGCATGTTCGTCGACGGCTTCGAATAGTTGCCTGAACCCTCCGTCGCCTGTCGGCGAACCTCCCCAGGTTCGCGCGGAAATCGGGCCCCGCGAACGACCGATTCCGCCGGCTCGTACCCGCACGCGTCCAATCCGCCCGTCCCGGACGACCGCACCCCCCACGAACCGCGAGTCTGGCCCCCGACATCCGATCGGGAGATCCCCATGCCTCGCCTGCGCTCCGTGCTCCGCTGGACCGCCCAGACCCTGTTCACGCTGACCTCGGTGCTGGTCGCCGCCTACGCGTTCACCTACCTCTACCGATCGTTCCGCGTCGGCGATCCGTTCGCGGCGCAGTTCGCGCTGTCGGGTTGGGACGTGCCGCTGCATTTCTTCGGTGCGGGGCTCGCGTTGCTGCTGGCACCGCTGCAGCTCGCTGCGGGCGTGCGCAGGCGGCTGCCGGCGTTGCATCGCACCGCGGGCTGGCTATACGTCGCGGCGATCCTGATCGGCGGGACGTCGGGGCTGTCGCTCGCGTTCAACGCGCAGGGTGGCGCGGCCAGCGGCGTCGGGTTTGCGCTGCTCGCGCTGCTGTGGCTCGCGATCACCGTTCGCGGCGTGCTGTTCGCGGTGGCGGGCGACGTCGCGCGCCATCGGCGCTGGATGTGCCGCAGCGTGGCGCTGACCTTCGCCGCGGTCACCTTGCGCGTGATGCTGGGCGTCGGCGGCGGCGTGCTCGGATTGCCCTTCATGCCGGTCTACATCACGGCGGCGTGGGCATCGTGGTTGATCAACCTTGCGATGTGCGAGCTGATCCTGCGCTGGCCCGCGCCGCGCCCGCCTGCCGCCGGCGGTAGTCGCTGGGTGTCTCGCCCAGTTGCCGCTTGAAGGCGGCATTGAAGGTCGACTTGGAGGTGAAGCCGCAGGCGTAGGCGATGTCGAGGATCGTGCGTGCATCGGCCGGATTGGCAAGGTCTTCGCGCACGGCCTCGATGCGCAGGCGGTTGATGTAGTCCCAGAACGTGCCGCCAAGGCGGCGGTTGATGACGACGGATACGAGGTATTCCGGATAGCCGCTGCGCCTGGCCAGTTGCGCGATCGTCAACGCCGGCTCGCGGTACAGGCGTTCGCCGGCCATCAGGTGCGCGAGCCGTGCCTCGACTTCCGGGATGCGCGCATCGTCGGCGGTCTCGTCCAGCGCAGGCGCCGATGGCGCGTCGGTTGCGCCGTGCGTGGCCTGCCCTGCTCCCGCATCGGCCTCCGGCTGCGCAGGCACCGGAGGCTGCGCCAGGCTGAACCATCCGATCACGAACACCCACAGCGCGACCGCGCCGTAGATCAGGTAGTAGTCGACGTACGGAATGCGCACGAAGTCCTGCAGCACCGCGATGCACCAGATCGCGACCTGCGACAGCGCCATCGCGCCGAGCCAGCGCAGCGACTGACGATCGGCATCGGCGCGATGCGCGCGCAGCTCGCGCCGGAAGCGCGCGATGCGCACGAGCGCGCCCGCGACATACGCGAGCGCATAGGCGTAGAGGAACAGTGCATAGCCGATGCCCGGTGATGCCCAGCGTCCCTTCGCGATCAATTCCGGCGCTGCGATCGCGAGCGCGATCGCGAAGCCCGCGAGATGCACCGCGTCGCGCGCCGCGAAGCCACGCGCGGTCGTCAGTGCGCGCACGTACAGGTAGAACAGGCTCGCATGCAGGAACGGGAACAGGCTCGCGACCGAATACGCGAGCGACCAGCGATCGTCCGGCGCCGCGAGGTGCAGCGCCCTCACCGCGAGGTCGATGCCGACGAGCGCGGTCCACGCCGACAGGATGCGGTTCGCGGCCGCATTGGCCGGACGCCGCCACAATGCGAGCGCGAGCAACACCGCCTGCGCGGCGGCGATGGCGTAGACGATCACCCAGCCCTGCATCCTGGTACCCGCGCGCGAAAGCAGGGGAGTGTAGCGCGCCACTGCCGGTGCCGAAGCTGCGGCGCCCGTGCACTGCGGGGCGTCGTTTTGCAGTCGGGCACGGGCCGCGTCCGCGCCCGGCCCGAGCCTGTCCATTCCAAGCTGACTGCAATGCGACCGACGCGCGACGTGCGTTCACGGTCGAGCCAAGTTGTCCCGAAGAGACTGCATTGCAACGTCGGCGGCTCGTCGGCGACGCAAGAGGATGGCCTTTGGATTCCCCCTCTCCGATACGGCTCGCGACGGGCGTTCCGGGTTTGGACGATGTCCTCCACGGAGGCCTGATCGCCGGGCGCTTCTACCTCGTCGATGGCAACCCCGGCTCCGGCAAGACCACGCTGGCGCTGCAATTCCTGCTCGACGGCGTTCGCGCCAACGAGCGCTGTCTTTACGTCACCTTGTCGGAAACGCGCGAGGAACTCGTCGCCGGCGCAAGGTCTCACGGTTGGTCCCTGGACGGCATCGAAATCATCGAATTGCTCGCAGACGATCCGGAGCTCGCGGGTGAGCACGACGTGACGATGTACCATCCGTCGGAAGTCGAGCTCACGCGCACGACGCGCAAGGTACTCGATGCGGTCGAACGCTACGCGCCGAACCGCGTGGTGTTCGATTCCCTTTCCGAATTGCGCCTCCTCGCGCAGAGTTCGCTGCGTTACCGGCGCCAGATCCTCGCACTCAAGCAGTTCTTCAACGGTCGCAATTGCACCGTGGTCCTGCTCGACGACCGCACCGCGGAAGGGCCGGACATGCAGCTCCAGAGCATCGCGCACGGCGTGATCTCGCTGGACCAGCATGCGCCCCCATACGGCCGCCTCGTGCGCAGGCTGCAGGTCGTGAAGTTCCGTGGCAGCGATTTCCGCAGCGGCTACCAGGACGTCTCGCTGCGCCACCGCGGCGTCGAAGTCTATCCCCGGCTCGCCGCATCGGAACACGGGCACGAGTTCCGCCTGGAGGCGGTGCCGAGCGGCGTGCCCGGACTCGATGCCCTGCTCGGTGGTGGCATCGAACGGGGTTCGGCCACCCTCGTCGTCGGTGCACCCGGCAGCGGCAAGTCGACAGTGGCGCTGCAATTTGCGGCAGCCGCGGCGGGACGCGGCGAGCACGCCGTGATCTTTCCGTTCGAGGAGAGCAAGTCGATGCTGCTCGCGCGTGCCGCGAGCCTCGGAATGCGCCTGGACGAAGGCACCGGTGCGGGCCAGGTGGCGATCCACCAGGTCGATCCGACCGACATCGCGCCGGGGGAGTTCGCCCATCGCGTGCGCGATTCGGTCGAGCGCGACAAGGCGCGCGTCGTGGTGTTCGACAGCCTCAACGGCTACCTGCACGCGATGCCCGACGGCCATGCACTGATGAACCAGCTGCGCGAGCTCCTGTCCTACCTCAACAACCATGGCGTCGCGACGTTCCTCGTGACCGCGCAGAGCGAATGGATGGGCCCGGGCATGCGCACGCCCGTAGAGGCGAGTTACCTTGCCGACACCGTGGTCATGATGCGCCTCTTCGAACATGCCGGGAGCGTCAAGAAGGCGGTTTCGGTGCTCAAGAAGCGTGGCGGCGCGCACGAGGAGTCGATCCGCGAGATTTGGTTCGACGCGCAGGGCGTGCACCTCGGCGAGCCCTTGCGCGGCCTTCGGGGCGTACTGAGCGGACTGCCCGTCGACGCGGCCAACCTCCTGCCGTTGCGAGCGCCGGAAAGCGCCCGGGCCGATGGCCGCTGAGGTTGCACCCAGGCTGGACATGCGCGTGCTGGTGGCGGCGCCGACGCGTCGCGACGCGAAGGTGACCTGCGGCCTCCTCGACCAAGCGGGCATCGCAGGCGAGGCGTTCGCCGATCTCGCGGACCTCGCGGCGGCGATCTCGCCAGGCGCGGGTGCGCTGGTTCTCACCGACGTGGCACTCGCCTCGAGCGGCATCTCCGACGTGCTCGATGCGCTCGCACGGCAACCCGCCTGGTCCGACCTGCCGGTCATCGTGCTGACCCCGGATCGGCGTCCCTCCATCGGCCTGTCCCGGATACTCGACGCGTTCACCAACCTCACGCTGCTCGAGCGCCCGACGTCGACGCGCTCGCTCCTCAGCGCGGTGATGGCTGCACTGCGCGCGCGGGAGCGCCAGTACCAGATCCGCGACCAGCTCCGGGAGCTGCGGCTGGCCGATCGCGCGTTGCGCGAGGCCGACCGGCGCAAGGACGAATTCCTCGCCACGCTCGCGCACGAGCTGCGCAATCCGCTCGCGCCGATCCGCACCGGCCTGGCCGTGCTCGAGCGCGTGCCTGGCGATGCGCCGCAGGCGCTCGAGGTGCGCACGATGATGCAGCGCCAGCTCGGCGCGCTCGTGCGGCTCATCGACGACCTGCTCGACGTTTCGCGCATCGCGACCGGCAAGGTAAGGTTGCAGCGCGAGAAGCTGGATCTGCGCCGCGTCGTGGAATCGGCCCTCGAGGCGAGCCAGCCCCTGCTGCGTGCGGCCGGCCACGACGTGCGCGTGCGCGTGCCGACCGAACCGGTCGGCGTGGTCGGGGATTCGCTGCGACTCGCGCAGGTGGTCGGCAACCTCGTCAACAATGCCTCGAAATACACGCCGGACGGTGGGCACATCGAGGTCGCGCTCGAGGTGGACGGCGACGATGCCGTCCTGCGCGTCCGCGACGACGGTGCCGGCATCCCCGCGCACATGCTCGACCACGTCTTCGACCTCTTCACGCAGGTCGACGGCACGCGCGACCAGTCCCAGGGCGGTCTCGGCATCGGCCTCTCGCTCGCACGCCGGCTCATGCAGCTGCACGGGGGCAGCGTCGTCGCCGAAAGCGCCGGTCAGGACCTTGGCAGCACCTTCACGTTGCGGCTTCCGCTGGTGAAGATGCCCGCCTCCACGGTGCAGCCCGTCGACGTCGAGCACGCGCCTGCGCGCGCGCGCGCACGCGTGCTCGTCGTCGACGACAACAAGGACGCGGCGGATTCACTTGCGCTCGCGCTGGAACTGGATGGCTACGCGACGCGTGCCGAGTACAGCGGAGAAGAAGCCCTGCGCGCGATCGACGCCTTCCACCCCGGAGCGATCCTCTGCGACATCAGCCTGCCCGGCATGGACGGCCACGACGTCGCGCAGCGCGTGCGCGCCGATCCGGCCCGCGCGGGCATCACGCTGGTTGCGCTCAGCGGGCTCGGCAGCGCGGGCGACAAGCGGCGCGCACGCGCCGCGGGATTCGACTTCCACCTCGTCAAGCCGGTGGCCGTCGCGGCGGTGGAACGCATCCTCGACGAATGCGCGGCCGCGCAGGAGGAGTGACCGACTCTGCCGCGCCTGCCTACGGCGCCACGCTGCCCGTGCTGCGTTCGAGGAACGCGACCATCTTCGCGAACATGTCCTCGGCATTCTTCTCGTCGTAGAAGCCGTGGCCCTCGGTGCGCTGATACAGCCACTCGTGCTCGATGCCGGCCTTGCCGAGCGCGGCACGCAAGGTTTGCCCTTGCACCGGCGGCACGCGCTTGTCCTGTCCGCCGACGATCAGCATGACCTTGGCCTTGATGCGATCGACGTTCGCCGCGGGCGAGCGCGCGCGCAGCACGGCCTGGTCTTCGCCGAGCACCATCTTCAGGTAGTTGTCGCCGTACATCGACTGCGGGATGTCGCCGCGCGAGTACATGAGGTTGAGGTCGTAGACGCCGACGTAGCCGATCGCGCAGCGGTAGAGGTCCGGCTCCCTGACGACGCCCTGCAGCGCCGCATAGCCGCCGTAGCTGCCGCCGAAGATGCAGATGCGTTTCGGGTCGGCGGTGCCCTGCGCGATCGCCCATCGCGTCGCGTCGGTGACGTCGTCCTGCATCTTCGCGCCCCACTCGTGGAATCCGGCTTTCATGAACGCATCGCCGTAGCCGCCGGAGCCGCGGAAGTTGACCTGCAGGACCGCGTAGCCGCGACTCGCGAGCATCTGCGCGTACGGGTCGAACTCCCAGTAGTCGCGCACGCCGTAGGGACCGCCGTGCACGTAGACGACCATCGGCAGTCCCTTCGCCTCCTGCTTCCCCGGTGGCATCGTCAAATAGCCGTGCAACGCGAGCCCGTCGCGTGCCGCGAGCGTGATCGGCTCCACCACGCCCATCCGTGCGGGATCGATCCACGGGCGGCGCGCGAGCAACAGGCTCGCCTTGCGCGAGTCGGCGTCGTAGAGGTAGTAGGTCCCGGGGTCGCGTCCGCTCGAGACGAGGAACACGACCTTGCGGCCATCGGTCGTGCTGCTCGTGATCTGCACGTCTTCGCCCGGGAACTGCTGCATCAGGCCGACCAGCAGCTTCGACTCCGGCGCCTCCTTGTCGACCAGCGTGACCGCGCTGCGTCCCGGCATCGAACGCAGCGCCACGATGTCCTTGCGGTCGAAGCTGCGCACGAGGCCGTCGAGTTCGGCCTCCTTGCCGCTCCAGAGCGTGGCGAGCTTGCGCGTCTCGACGTCCCAGCGGCACAGGCCGCCCACGCCGTGGCTGCCCGGACACTCGAACCAGGCCGCGCGATTGTCGCGCGTGAACGCGAGCGGGCGCACGAGCGCGTCGCCCTTCGACTCGTCGAACACGAGTTGCCACTCGCTACCGGCCTTGAGTCGGTGGTAGACGCGCCGCTTGTGGTCGGTGCCATCGGCATAGGCGAAGCGCACCTCGCCGTCGTTGTCGGCGACGAACGCCGCGTTGCGGATCGGCGCGACCGCGACCTCCTTCTCCGCGCCGCTCGCGATGTCCATGCGCATCGCGGACGGATGCGATCCGTCGGTGCTGCCGTTCCATCGATAGCGCGCGATCAGCACGCGGCCATCGACGACCTGCGGCGGCCTGACCATGTCGGCAAAGCTCCACTGCCCGTCCGCGCGGTACCCGGCCATCGCGCGCTTGCCGCTGCCGTCGACGTTGACCGCATAGAGTTCGCCCATGTGCGTCGGCTGCACGAGCGCGCCGGTGCGCTCGGCGATGCTGTAGAACACGCGTGTCGGCGACACCCACCAGAACTCGACGACTTCGCCGCCGTCACGCGGCTTCACGTTGAAGCCCTTCATGTCGGAGAGTCGGATCAGCGACAGCATGCGCGTGTCGTCGACGATCGAGATCGCCGCGAGATGCTCGCCGTCGGGCGAGATCTGGACATCGTCGTATTGCTGGTGACGCGCGAAGTCCGCGAGCGGCACGGGAGCCGCGCTCGCGATGACCGGTGCGGCGGCGAACAGGATCAAGCAGGCGATGCGGTCGACGGCACGGATGCGCATTGCGAACCTCCCTTTCCACAATTCCCGCGGATGGTAGCGGAACTGCGGGCCGGGTTTGCGCGTGCCGTCTCGCAGTCGGTCGCGGGCGCCTGCATGGCAGCGACGGCGCGAGCGTCGTCCTGCCGTTGACCACGACCCATGCAGCGTCGGGTTTCGCCGGTCGCGCCTGCGGCGCGCAATCCAGCGCGGATCGCCCACAGGGTGGGCTCCTACGGGACGGCACGCGCCCCGTTCGGTTCAGGGCGGCTTGGGATCGCACCGATGCGAAGACCTGCGCGCCATCGGTTTTCAGCGCGGATCGCCCACAGGGTGGGCTCCTACGACAAGCCACGCGCCCCGCTTGATTGAGGGCGGCTTGGCATCGCATCTATGCGAAGACTCGCGCGCAATCGGTTTCCGGCGGGATCGCCCAGAGGGTGGGCTCCTACGGAAACGTCATGTGCCCCGCCACTGGTTCAGGCCGGCTTGGCGACGCGGCCGTAGCGGTCCTCGAGCCGCACGATGTCGTCCTCGCCGAAGTAGTCGCCGCATTGCACCTCGATCAGGTGGATGTCGGTGGCGGTCGGGTTTTCGAGTCGATGCACGGTGTCCATCGGGATGTAGGTGGACTCGTTGCGATTGAGCAGGAACTCGCGCTCGCCGACGCGCACCTTCGCGGTGCCCTCGACGACGGTCCAGTGCTCGCTGCGGCGATGATGCAATTGCAGCGACAGCACGTGGCCGGGCTTGACGGTCAGGCGCTTGACCTTGCAGTCGTCGGCGTCCTCGAGCACGGTGTAGCTGCCCCAGGGGCGATGCACGGTCTGGTGCACGCTCGCGGCCGCGTGGTTGGTCGCGCGCAGGCGTTCGACGACGAGCTTGACCTGCTGCGCACGCTCGCGGTGGGAGACGAGGACCGCGTCGCCGGTATCGACGATCACGAGGTCGTTGACGCCGACCGCCGCGACCATGCGCGCATCGGACTGGATGTAGCAGTTCGAACTCTCGACGAGGATCGCCTGGCCCCGCACGCGGTTGCCGTCGCCATCGGCTTCGTCGAGGTCGCTCATCGCCTTCCACGACCCGATGTCGCTCCAGTCGAACGAGGCCGGCACAACGGCGACCTTCGGCGCGCGTTCCATGATCGCGTAGTCGATCGAGATGTCGGGCTGCGCGAGGAACGCCTCGCGCGCGAACTCGACCGGGCTCTCGTGGCCGGTCGCGTGCGCGTGACAGGCCTCGGCAGCCGCGAGCACGTCCGGGCATGTCTGCGCGGCGACCGCGAGCAGCGCATCGGCGCGGAAGCAGAACATGCCGGAGTTCCAGACGTAATCGCCCGAGGCGACGTAGCTCTCGGCCGTCTGCATGTCGGGCTTCTCGACGAACGCCGCGACCTGTCGGCCCTCGCGTCCGCCGATCGCGTGCCCCATGCGGATGTAGCCGAAGCCGGTCTCCGGATGCGTCGGGCGGATCCCGAAAGTGACGAGCCAGCCGTCCTGCGCGAGCGCTTCCGCACGCCGCGCATCGGCGAGGAACGCGTCGAGGTCGCGGATCAGGTGGTCGGCCGGCAGCACCAGCAGCGTCGCGTCGGGACCGACGTGCTCGCGCGCGTGCAGCGCCGCGAGCACGACCGCGGGCGCGGTGTTGCGCCCGGCGGGTTCCAGCAGGAACGGCAACTTGTCGAGGTCCGCGCCTTCGTGCTGCGCGTACTCGTCGCGCGTGAGGAAGTAGTAGTCGCGCCCGGTCACGGTCAGCACGGTGCCGCCGTCGGCGCAGCGCAACGCGCGATCGAGCGTCTTCTTCAGCAGCGACTCGCCGTCGCCCATGCGCATGAACGGCTTCGGATAGGCGCTGCGCGACACCGGCCAGAGCCGCGTGCCGGCGCCGCCGGAAAGAATCACGGGTACGAGCATTTCGTTCGACTCCAGCGGCGATGGCCGCGCATTCCTCGTCGCCCCGGCGAAGGCCGGGAGCCAGCGCCGCGGCTTCCATCGGCGCGACGAAAACCTCGGGTCAGCGGCGCGCGAGTTCGTCCAGGACCGGGTCGAGCCCGACGCGCCAATCGGGCAATTGTAGCCCGAACGCGTTTTCGAGCCGCGAAACGTCGAGGACCGAGCAGGCCGGCCGGCTCGCGCGGGTCGGGTAATCCGCGCTCGCGATCGGCACCACGCGCGGCGCGCGCGCGATCAGCCCACGCGCGGCGGCCCCCTGCACGATCGCCGCGGCGAAGCCGGCCCAGCTGCATCGGCCGCGCGAGACGAGGTGGAACACACCTTCGGCCTCGGGCCTGGACAGCGCCGTCGCGGTGACGTCCGCGATCAGGCGCGCGGGCGTCGGCGCGCCGACCTGGTCGTCGACGACGCGCAGTTCCTCGCGCTCGTTCGCGAGGCGCAGCATCGTGCGCAGGAAGTTGTGGCCGTGCGCGGCATAGACCCACGCGGTGCGGAACACGAGGTGCCGCGCTCCGCTCGCGCGCAGGGCCTGCTCTCCCGCGAGCTTGGTCGCGCCGTAGACGCCGAGCGGCGCGGTTGCGTCGTCCTCGCGATACGGCCGTGACGCGCGGCCATCGAAGACGTAATCGGTCGAGTAATGCGCGACGCGCGCGTGATGGCGCGCGGCCCAGGCACCGATCTCCGCGACCGCGCGGTGGTTGATGCGGTCGGCGAGGTCCGGCTCGTCTTCCGCGCGGTCGACCGCGGTGTAGGCAGCCGCATTGACGACGACATCGGCGCGCGCCTGGTCGAGCGCGCGCGCGAGCGACCCGGCGTCGGCGAGGTCCGCCTCGAGCACGCGCGGACCGTCGCCGAGGCGGCCGTCGCGCGTCGCCGCAAGGAGTTCGCCGAGCGGCGCCAGCGCATGCAGCAGCGCCTGCCCGACCTGGCCATTCGCGCCGAGCACGAGGAGCCTCATCGCATGACGGTCCGGCGGCGGCGGAAGCGCACGACGCGACCACCGCTCACGGCATGAACACCGGCAAGCGCTCGCGCGCGATGTCGGCGAGGAACGGCGCCTTCAGGTCCTTGTCCGACAGCAACGGTTCGGCGATCGGCCAGTCGATCGCGATCGCGGCGTCGTTCCAGCGCACCGATGCATCTGCGGCAGCGTCGTACAACGCAGTGCACTGGTAGATGAAGGTCGCGTGCCCGGACAGCACCGCGAAGCCGTGCGCGAAGCCTTCGGGGATCCAGAAATGGCGCTTGTTGTCCGCCGACAGGATCACGGCGGCCCATTGCCCGAAGCGCGGCGAGCCCGCGCGGATGTCGACCGCGACGTCGTACACCTCGCCCTCAAGCACGCTGACGAGCTTGCCCTGCGGGTTCGGCCACTGATAATGCAGTCCGCGCAGCACGCCGCGTGCCGAACGCGAGACGTTGGTCTGCACGAAGCGCAGGTCGAGGCCCGCGTCGGCGAACTTGCGCGCGTGGAAACTCTCGTAGAAGAAGCCGCGTGCATCGCCGTGCACCGCGGGCTCGACGACGACGCATTCGGGCAATGCGGTGCGCGTCGTCTTCACGGCTGCGGCGCCTGCCCGACCAGATTGCGCAGGTACTGGCCGTACTGGTTCTTCGCAAGCGGCGCGGCGAGGCGCAGCACCTGCTCGGCATCGATCCATCCCTGCGTGAACGCGATCTCCTCGGGGCAGCAGACCTTGAGGCCCTGGCGCCGCTCGATCGTCTCGACGTAGTTCGATGCTTCGACCAGCGACTCGTGCGTGCCGGTGTCGAGCCAGGCATAGCCGCGACCGAGCTTCTCGAGCATCAGGCTGCCCGCTTCGAGGTAGCGCCGATTGAGGTCGGTGATCTCGAGTTCGCCGCGCGCCGACGGCT
This sequence comes from Pseudomonadota bacterium, assembly GCA_023430685.1. Classification (GTDB taxonomy): domain Bacteria; phylum Pseudomonadota; class Gammaproteobacteria; order Xanthomonadales; family Rhodanobacteraceae; genus Dokdonella_A. The sequence continues at coordinate 11,394 of JAEYZH010000130.1, forward strand.
TCAGCGCAGCCGCGTGGTCGCACACCTCGGCATCGTAGAAATACAGCCCCGTCACGGCCCAGTGCGAACGCGGCTTTTCGGGTTTCTCCTCGAGGCCGATCACGCGCCCTTCGGCATCGAATTCCGCCACGCCATAGCGCTCCGGATCGCGCACCCAGTAGCCGAACACCGTCGCGCCCGTGTCGCGCGCGGCGGCACGCGCGAGCGTTTCGGTGAAACCGTGGCCATAGAAGATGTTGTCACCGAGCACGAGGCAGCTCGGCTGGTTGGCGATGAACTCGCGCCCGATCAGGAACGCCTGCGCGAGGCCATCGGGCGAGGGCTGCACCGCGTAGCGGATCGAGATGCCCCATTGCGAACCATCGCCGAGCAGTCGCTCGAACAGCGGTTGCTCGTGCGGCGTGTTGATCACGAGCACGTCGCGGATGCCCGCGAGCATCAGCGTCGACAGCGGGTAATAGATCATCGGCTTGTCGTAGACCGGCAGCAGCTGCTTGTTCACTGCCAGCGTCGCCGGGTGAAGCCGCGTGCCCGAGCCGCCCGCGAGAATGATGCCCTTCATGCCTTGGTGGCTCCGATCAGTTCGTCGAGAATGTCGCTCAATGCCTCCTGCCAGGGGCGCGGCGCGATGCCGTAGGCGGCGCCGATCGCGGCATGGCTGAGCAGCGAATTGGCCGGGCGCTTGGCGGGCGTCGGATAGTCGCTGGTTGGGATGCCCTGCACCTCGGCAGACGCCCCGCCGCGGCTGGCGCTCTGCGCAAAGATCT
>JAEYZH010000009.1 GCA_023430685.1 Pseudomonadota bacterium
GCATCGACGAGCTCGCGCAGTCCCTTTTCGATGACGAGGCGGCCGACATACAGGACGACCTCGGCATCCGGCGCGATGCCGAGCGCATCGCGCGCGGCCGCGCGGTCTTGTCGCCGGAAGATGGCCGCATCGCAGCCGTTCGCGATCACGCGCACGCGCGCGGGATCGGCGCCGTATTCCCGTTCGGCCACGCGGCCCAGATCCGCGCTGACGACGAGCAGCCGATCAGCCGCGCGCACGACCGGCACCGTGAGGCGGCGGCTCAACGCATCGCGCACGCGCAGGTCCGAGCCACGCGCACCCGCGACGAACGGCACGCCGAGCCGGCGCGCGACGAGGCGCGCGCCGAACGCATCGGGATACAGCCACCACGCGAGGACGAGGTCGGGCGCGAACGCCGCGGCCGGACCCTGCAGCGCACGCGCGCATGACCAGCCATTGAGTGGCCGCGTCAACGCGGGCAGCGCCGGATAGGTCACGTACTCGACGCCGAAGCCTTCGAACGCATCGGCCGGCGCGGCAGGGCGGAACAGGTAGCTGCGTGGCCGCGCCCAGCGCGGATAGGTCGCGACCGGACTCAGCACGTGCACCTGGGCCAGTCGCGCGAGTTCGCGCACCGTCTGCAGCAGCGGTCGGCCGCGGTTCGGCTCGCCGGCCAGCGGAAACTGCGAAGTGACGACGAGGATGCGCATGCGGTCGCAACGGCGGTGCGGTCCGCGATTGTAGGGCACTCGACCGCTGCGGACTCGTCGTTTCCATCCACCGTGAAGGATGCCGGCGAGGCGGCTGCCAGTCCGGGCCGGCGATCCGGCGGCGCGACGCAGGCGTATGATGGACCGCCCGCTGCGCGGGCTGGGGGAATGGGCGCGTGGACACCACAGGATCGACGGCTTCGCGCGTGGTCGAACTCGATGCGCTGCGCGGCCTCGCCGCGCTCGCGGTGGTCGCGTTCCACTACACGACGCTGTACGGGCAACTGCATGGTCATGTCGGCGAGCCGCCGCCGTCGTTCTCGTTCGGCAACTACGGCGTGCACCTGTTCTTTCTGATCAGCGGCTTCGTGATCTTCATGACGCTCGAACGCACGCGCACCGCGATGGACTTCGTCGTGTCGCGCTTCTCGCGGCTGTTTCCGGCCTACTGGGTCGCGATCCTCATGAGTGCCGCGTTCGTCTACACGATCGGGATGTCCTCCCAGCGGCTGCCACTCGGCGACGTGCTGCTCGACTTCACGATGGTGCAGCAACTGCTCGGCGCCGAGCATATAGATGGTTCGTACTGGACGCTGCAGGTCGAACTGTTCTTCTACCTGCAGATGCTCGCGTGGTTCATGCTCGGACTGCTCGCCCGCATCCGCTGGATCATCGCGGGCTGGCTGCTGCTCGCGATCGGATACGGGCTCGCGACGAAATACGATCGCCATTTCTCCTACACCGTGCGCGAGCTGCTGATCCTGCGCCACATTCCGTTCTTCGCGATCGGCATCCTGTTCTACCGGATCCGCGCGTTCCCGCCGCGCTGGCGAGTCGACGCGCTGCTGGTGGCGGGCTGCGTCGCCACGATCGCGATCGCGTATCCGCTGGTGTACGCCGAAGTCGCGCTCGTGTGCACCGGCATCTTCGCGTTGTTCACGGCCGGCAAGCTCGGTTGGCTTCGCGCGGCACCGTTCGCGTTCTTCGGCACGATCTCCTACTCGCTTTACCTGCTGCACCAGGCGATCGGCTTCAGCCTGATCTGGCACTTCGAGCGCGCGGGGCTCGGCGCCACCGCCGCGGCGATGTGCGCGGCGCTGATCGTCACCGGACTCGCGACGCTGCTGACCTTCCTCGTCGAACGCCCCGCGATGCGCCTGATCCGTGATGCGTGGAAACGCCGCCGCGCGCCTGTGCCGGCCTGACGCCGTCGGTCTGCGCGGCCGGCGGGCATCGAGGACGCAAACACGGAGCAGCCCGAGCCCGCGCAGGAGAGCGGACAGGCTGAAGACGCCCGCGCACGGGTGGAAGGCGCTCGGGGAGCCTCGATGTCACGACGCCGGATTCGATTCGTGCCCTCCGGGTGTGCTCGGAAATGGCGGCCGTTTCGCGCTCATCCGGCGCATTGCGTTCCGGACATTCCGACGCGCATCACGCGCCGAAGGTCTGTTGCAGCCCGCGCTCGACGCCGACGCGCGGCTTCCAGCCGAGCTCGTTGTTCGCGGCGCTGATGTCGAAGTTCGCGAGCGGGCGCAGCGAGCGCACGCGGTAGCGCGTGAGCGGAACCTCTCGCTTGAGCAGCTTGCCGAGCAGTTCCACGCCCCAGGCCAGGCCCATGAACACGCGCACCGGTACGCGCACGACGCGCAGCTCGCTGCCGAGCTTGCGTTGCGCGCGTTCGAGGTATTCCTGCTGGGTGACCTGCGCCGGATCGACGACGTGGAAGAGACCGCCCACGGCACGATCCGATTCACCCGCGAGCAGCAGGGCGTCGACGACGTCGTCGAGGAACACCAGCGGCAATGTCTGCGTGCCTTCACCTACCGCGACCCAGCGCCCGGCCAGTCCGACCACCGCATTCGGCGTGACCTTCTCCGCGCCGGGACCGAAGATCTGGCCCGGGCGCAGGATCACCGCCGCAAGGCCGCGGTCGCGCATCGCGGCGCGCACCTCGAGTTCGGCCGCGAGCTTGGTGCGCGTGTAGGCGCCGCGCAGGTTCGGCTCCGGCTCGTAGTTCGCCGCTTCGGTCAGGCGCGCGGCGGGGTCACGCCCTGCGTGGTCGAGCACGCTGAGCGAACTGACGTATACGAGGCGGCGCGTCTTTTCGCGCAGGCAGGCCTCGACGATGTTGTGCGTGCCGTGCACGGTGCCCGCCTCGAAGTCGCGCGCGCTGCCGCGCATCGCGGCGCCGACGTGGTAGACGATGCCGGCTCCGCGCACCGCATGCTCGACCGCGCGCGGATCGCCGAGGTCGCCGATGACCACCTGCATTCCCGCGTCGTCCGCGTATGCCGCGAGCGGCTTGCGCAGCAATACGCGCACGCGCTGGCCGCGCGCGCGCAGCGCACTGACCAGCGCACGACCGAGGAAGCCTCCCGCTCCGGTCACGAGCGCGTCGACGGGTTCGAGCGTCGCGTAGCGGGCCTCGATCTCCTCGCTTCGCAGGCGGTCCGGCTCGGCGCAGGCCGGTTCCAGCAGCTCGATCACACGCAGTGCATCCTCGCCGCTGAAAGGCGGCTTGCCGTTGTCGCGCGCCGCGCGCGCGAAATCGGCCGCACCCTGCTGGATGCCGGGCGAGGGACGCAGGTGGCCGGTCGCGAAGCGCAGCACGTTCCACGGCACGCGGACCACGTCCGCGATCGCCGACAGCAGCGTGTTCAGCACGATGCCGATGAATTTCGGCCCGGGCAGCACGCGATGGATGCGGCAGATCTGCAGGAAGCGGTCGACCTCGATAACCCCC